>CAZKNW010000166.1:0-8332 GCA_964554035.1 uncultured Verrucomicrobiota bacterium | reverse complement strand
CGCAAAGGTGCTGGTGGCGGGCGCCGTGGACGGACTGGTGGATCGGATCCGCGTCTTCATCTGTCCATGGTCAGAGTATCAAGATGGGCGGGCCTATCATCTGATTGATTTCAAGGAGACACCGGGAGAACTCCGGGAGGTCGTGCAGGATTTTTACAATCGGCAGGTGGAGTGCTTCCATCGTTGGAAACGCATCCCTGAAAGGACCTGGGACCACTGGTCGACCCGGTATATCGACTACTTCGGCCCGAGGAAGATCTCTCCGCTCAACACGCGGTTCTACTGATCGACCGGCTCGGCGATCAGGTCGTAGTCGGTGTGGCCGACAACCTTCACCTGGATGAATTCACCCGGGGCAAGGGCACCTTTCACGTAGACACGGCCATCAATGTCCGGGGCATCCACCTCTCCCCGACAGACCATGTATCCCTCCTGAGGGACCTCGGTCAGGTCCAGCTCCTTGCGCATGTGGCCATGCTCCCATGACTGGACACTCGCCTCGACCAGATCCGTTTCAGAAGCCTCCTTCTCGACCAGCACCTTCATGGTGGTGCCCACCTGGGCCGCCGCCTGTTCCCTCGAGATTTGAAGCTGTACCTTCATGGCCTTTTCCTTCATGGCTTCCTTCTCCTCATCGGTCAACTGCTGCGCCATGTTCGCGGCCTTCGTGCCTTCTTCATGGGAATAGGTGAAGATCCCCATGCGTTCAAAACGGGTGTCGCGAATGAAATCGAGAAGGGTATTGAAGTAATCCTCGGTCTCGCCCGGAAAGCCCACGATGAAGGTCGTGCGGATGGCAATGCCGGGAATGCCCTTCCGGATCCTGGCAATGAGGTCGACAATATACTGCTGCGTGGTTTCGCGTCGCATCCTCTCCAGCATCGTCTGGTGGATATGCTGCAGGGGCATGTCCACATAGCGGGCCACCTTGGGACATTCGGCAATCGTCTGGATCAATTCATCGGTCCAGTGCGCGGGATGGGTGTAGAGGAGACGGATCCAGAAATCTCCCTCGATGGCATTCAACTCACGAAGAAGGGATGAAAGAGTGGTCGCATTTTCAGGGAGTGCCTCGGCCGCCGCAGTGAATTTTTCTGGAGAGGAAATGGTGCGCTTGTGATTTTCACGGAGGTCCATCCCATAGTAGGTGGAGTCCTGTGAAATGAGGTTCAGCTCCTTGACCCCGTCGGCGATCAACGCCTTGGCCTCCTGGACAATGTCCGCCTGCTGGCGGCTGCGATGCGAGCCCCGCATCCTTGGAATGATGCAGAAGCTGCAGGGATGGTTACAGCCCTCTGCAATCTTGACGTAGGCAAAGTGCCTGGGTGTCAGCCGGAACCTGGGAGTGACAAAATCCGGAATGTAGTTGGGCCGCTGGGTGACATCGATCTCCGGCGCCACGATCATCGAGGGATCCACGACCACCTTGGTCTTTCCGAAGGAATCGGTCCCACGGATGGATTCACTCTTCTCGTGATCCGTGGGTTCGTCCTCATCCTCGTCGCTGCCACCGTTGAGAATCTCGGAGATCTCCTCCCGGCTCAGGCCCTGTTTCTCCAGTTCGGCCTCACCGGCAAGCCTCCTCGACCTATGGGACAAGGCCTCGCGGACCTTTTGACCGATCTGGTTCACCTGGTCGATCCCCATGAAGACATCCACCTCGGGAATCAGCTTGGGCAGTTCCTCACGATAGCGTTGGGTCAGGCAGCCGGAAACGATCAGGCCCTGTCCGCGGTTGGAAGCCTCGCGCACTTCGGCCGACTCGAGGATGGTGTCCACGCTTTCCTCCTGGGCCGAATCAATGAACGAACAGGTGTTCACGATCATCACGTCCGCCTCCTCCGCCTCGTTGGTGATCTCAAAGCCGTCCTTCATCAGGTTGCCGAGCATGATCTCGGCGTCGACCAGGTTCTTGGCGCAACCCAGTGAAATCATGCCCACCCGGACCGGCGGTTCCTTTTCTGTTTCCTTGCTGCTCACGAGCCGGTGAGGCTACACGCCCTGCCGGACGAATGGCAACCATGGACCGCCTGCGTGCTTGGAAGCCCCCCTGGGATCGCCTAGCCTCCTGAGCCATGCAACACCGACTCATGGCCCTCATTGGACTCGTCGCCCTTCTCGGGAGCGCAACGCCCGCGGCACAGGCCGGACAGCCCAACTTCATCATCATTTTCTGCGACGATCTCGGCTACAACGACATCGGTCCCTTTGGCTCGGAGAAGCACAGGACGCCCAACCTCGACCAGATGGCCGGTGAAGGAATCCGGTTTACCGATTTCTATGTCACCAGCGGTGTCTGCAGTCCGTCCAGATCTTCGCTGATGACCGGCTGCTATCCGACCCGGGTTGGACTTCAGCACAATGAGACCGGACGCTGGGTACTCTTTCCCGGCAACAAGCGGGGGCTCAACCCCTCGGAAATCACCCTCGCAGAGTTACTGAAACAGAAGGGCTATGCCACGGCGTGCATCGGCAAATGGCACCTGGGAGATCAACCGGTCTTCCTCCCGACCCGTCAGGGTTTTGACTACTACTTCGGCATTCCCTACTCCAATGACATGGGAGCCATGAACGGCGCCGGTGAGGTCGTCAACAACCGCAACTACCCTCCACTTCCCCTTCTGAGGAACGAGACCATCATCGAGACCGAACCGGACCAGCGGCAGATCACCCAGCGCTACACCAAGGAGGTCACGCAGTACATCCGCAAGAACAAGGACCGTCCCTTCTTCATCTATTTCCCCCAGACCATGCCTCATGCACCCCAGTTCGCCTCCAAGGCCTTCGAAGGCAAATCCAGGAATGGTAAATGGGGCGATGCGGTAGAAGAGATCGACTGGTCGGTCGGACAGGTCCTCGAGGAATTGAAAAGGCAGGGGATCGCCGAGAACACCTTTGTCGCCTTTCTATCTGACAACGGCGGGGCCACCCGCTGGGGAGCCAGCAATCTTCCCCTGAGCGGCGCCAAGGGAAGCACCCTCGAGGGCGGCCAGCGGGTTTCCTTCCTCGGCTGGTGGCCCGGAACCATTCCCGCCGGTACCGTGAGCCACGAACTCGCGACTTCCATGGACCTCCTGCCTTCCATCGCCCGCATGGCTGGAACCCAGGCACCAATGGATCGGGTCATCGACGGGAGGGACATCGTGGATCTGTTGACCGGACAGCCCGGCGCTAGATCACCTCATGAGGCATTCTATTACTACTACAAGCGCGAACTGCAGGCGGTTCGCTCAGGACCCTGGAAGCTACATCTTGCAAGGACCGTTGAACAACGAAACGGGAAACCAAAAAAACTGCCAGACAAACTCTTTCACCTCGGCAAGGACATTGGGGAGAAGTCCGACGTGGCCAAGGGTCATCCAGAGGTCGTCCAGAGGTTGAGGTCCCTTGCGGACTGGGCGAGGAAGGACATTGGGGATCTCAGGATCAAGGGTGAAAACTGCCGCGCTCCAGGCCACGTTGAAAACGCCGTGCAACTGCGCAAGTGAAGAAGATCTGGGCCATCGTCATTCTTGTCCTGGTGGTGCTGGACGCGCTGGCGCTGCTCTACTGGTTCCGGTGGCGTCGAGAGGCCAGGATAGAACGCCACATCCGGCATGCCGCATCAACCTATTCCGTGAGGCCTTCCCTGATCAAGGCGGTGGTCTGGAGGGAAAGCCGGTTTGATACGGAAGCGCGAGGCTCCGCGGGCGAGATCGGCCTGATGCAGATCCGGGACCTGGCGGCCCATGAATGGGCAGCTGCGGAGGACATCCATCCCTTCGAGCACGAGAACATCATCCACCCGGGAACCAACACCCTGGCCGGAACCTGGTACCTCCGGAAACTGATGGAGCGCTACACACACACGGACAACTGCCTGCCCTACGCACTGGCCGACTACAACGCCGGCCGAAGCCATGTTCTGAAGTGGATGAAGGGGGAGGCCTCCACCAACAGCCTAGCCTTCATTGAGGCCATCGGGTTCCCGTCCACCCAGGACTACGTGAAGGCCGTCACAAAGAAGTATGAGGAATACTTCGAGGACATGGAGGGAGACTAGAAGGCGACTTCCTTCTTCAGTGCCTGCTCCAGCCGGGTCAGGTAATCCCCCCGTGGGATCTCCACGGCACCCAGTTGCTGGGTGATGGGTGTCACCATCTGGATGTCAAAAAGGACAAATCCCTGCTCCTTCAGTCGTTTCACCAGGTAGTACAAGGCCACCTTGGAGGCATCGCTCTCATAGTGAAACATGGATTCACCGGCAAAGAGCCCACGAAGGGCGACGCCGTAGACTCCCCCGACCAGGCGCGGACCGATCCAGCATTCCACGCTGTGGGCATGTCCTGCCTCGTGGAGTCTGCAATAGGCATCGATAAAGGGCTTGGTGATCCAGTTCCCCTTCCTCCGGCTCGATGCACAGGCGGTCATCACCTCCCTGAAGGCAGAGTTGAAGCGAATCTCAAAGACCTCCCGTCGAAGGGTCCGTCGCAGGCTGCGGGATGCATGAAATCCATTCAGCTCGAGAATCCCTCTTGGATCCGGCGACCACCAGGAGACGGGGTTCACACTCCATGGAAAGATCCCCTGCGCATAGGCGGACAGGAGCACGGGAATCGACAGATCCCCTCCCACCCCCAGCAGCCCATCTTCCGAAGCAGTGGAGGGGTCTGGAAAAGGAACATCTCCACGGAACGGAGCCATTTCTGACTCATTTTCAGCACATGAATCCATCGTTTTTCTTCATCCAGCCAATCCACCTGCCGATTAACCTTTGACGGATCGATCCATCCATCCCCATTCTGACTTCGAGAGAAATGAGTATTCTTGCATACCTCGATCCAGGAACAGGCAGTCTGATCATACAGGCCATCATTGCCTTTTTCTGCGGAGTCGCCTTTACGGTCAAACTTTACTGGCGGCGATTCAAGGCTTTCTTCAGTGGCAAGTCAGCCGACAAACCGGAGGAAAACCAAACACCTGATGGGGAATGACCCATGGAACGGGAACTCTCTTCGTTTCGTGACCCCTCAGGTCACCTTTACCATCACGCCGGTCAGATTTTCAGGCAGGTCAACGCGCCCTACTCTGCCCACTACGACCACCTCAAGACCTCAGGCCTTTATCAAGCCCTGACGGAGGCGGGCCTGCTGATTCCGCATGAGGAGTGCGCTCCCGAGGAAGCAGGGGCTCCAACCAGTGCATGGAAGATCCTGAGCCCAGAACGGGTCGGATTCATAAGCTACCCCTACGAATGGCCATTCGGTCTCTACAAGGAGGCAGCCCTGACCACCCTGAAGATCCAGGAGATCGCCCTTGATCATGGCATGACACTCAAGGATGCCAGTGCCTACAACATTCAGGTGCACAAGGGCAGGTGCCTGCTTATTGATACGCTCTCTTTCGAGAAGTATGAGAAAGGAACTCCTTGGATCGCCTATCGCCAGTTCTGCCAGCACTTTCTCGCTCCGCTTTCCTTGATGGCCAGGGTCGGACCTGAAACCGGCTTGCTGATGCGGGACTTCATCGATGGTATCCCTCTCGACCTCGCCTGCCGCATGCTTCCCTACACGTCCCGCTTCTCACCAGGCCTGGGCATGCATTTGTTCCTTCATGCAGGTTCCCAGTCCAAACATGCGGGCAACCAGAAAAGCGCGTCAAAAAGCACGGTCACACTCCACTCCCTCAAGGGTATGATCGACAATCTGGCGTCCACGATTGAAAAGCTGGAGCTGCCCAGGAAACTGCAGACGGAATGGTCCAACTACCACGAGACGCACAACTACTCCAACCGCGCCCATGACGAGAAGGCGAAGATTGTTGAAGCCTTCGTCAAGAAGGTGAGTCCGGAATCCGTTTGGGATCTCGGTGCCAACACGGGAAACTACTCCCGAATCGCCGCAAGAACGGCCCGACAGGTCGTGGCTCTGGATATTGATCCCCTCTGCACCCACATGCTCCATGGTGGAAGGGAGAACGCAGAAAGGACCATTCTGCCGCTCACCATGAATCTCGCGAACCCCTCGCCCGGTATCGGGTGGGCAGGAAGCGAGCGTCAGTCCCTGACCGACCGCGGTCCCGCCGATGTAGCCATGGCGCTGGCCCTCATCCACCACCTCGCCATCGTCAACAATGTCCCCCTTTCTGGGATCGCATCCTACTTTTCATCGCTCGGCAAGCATCTGATCATCGAATGGATTCCCAAGTCCGATTCGCAGATCCAGCTGATGCTCAAGAACAGGAGGGATATCTTTGGAGACTATTCCCTGGATTCCTTTGAGAGGCATTTTGGAGAATCCTTTGAGATTCTCGAGAAGGTTCCAGTCCCAGAGTCCGAAAGGACGCTCTACCTGATGAGGCGCCATGAGTGATGCAGAAAAGGAGAAGGGAAGCATCCTGGAGGTCCTGTCCCAATGGCTCCTGGTACCCATCGCGGTCTTTTCCTATTATTCCGCCAACCGCTCCTACTTTGAGTGGCTCAATCCCCTTCCAACGCTGGCCCTGGGACTGGCGGGAATGGCTTTGATCCATCTGGTTCTTGGTCGTTTCCAGAAGGACCGGACCAAGACCGCCCTCATCTGCACGCTCCTTGGAATGGCGTTTTTTTTCCCCCTGCCCGTGGTCGACCTCCTGGTTTCCCATGCCAGCAAGAGCCTCTACCGCATCGCAGCCCAATGGGGTTCGATCGTGATCATTCCCCTGCTGACCATCACGCTGGTCCTCAAGACAGTCCGGGCCCGCAAGCTTCACCGGGACATCGCAAAGACCGTCTCCATCTCGCTGATTTTTCTGCTGATTCCCTCCCTCATTTCGTGGGTCGGCAGCATCCGGATCAAGAGTGATGCCGACGCAGCCAAGGAGGCTGGGCAGGGAGGAAAAGAGGAACAGCTTCCCGATTTCTTCTACATCATCCCCGACACCTACCCTAGGGCAGACGTCCTGAGGTCACATTTCAACTACGACAACTCCAGCTTCCTCGATGAACTTAGGAAGGAAGGATTCCTCGTTGCGACCAACAGCCATTCAAACTACCCGCAGACGGCATTGTCGGTGGCTTCATCGCTCAATCTTCAATACCTGCATGACCTCATTCAGGACCCGGGGAACCAGAACCGCCAAGTGCTTTACGACCTTATCCACACCAACCGGACCGCAGAGTTGCTTGGAACCCATCACTATGAGATCGCCCATGTTGAAACAGGCTACAAGGCGACGGCTCCCATGGCCTTGACGACCCATGAAGTCCGTCTGGTTCAGAAGGGGCTTTTCCAGAATGAGTTCCTATCTCTTTTCCTGAAGCGCACACTCCTTCGCCCTCTTCTAAAGAGCTACCTGAACAATGCCTTCGACAATCAACACCGTAGACGGATCACTTCGGGGCTGGAACAGATCTCCCGGTTTGCTTCGGATAACAAACCGACCTTCGTGTTCGCCCACCTTGTCTGCCCGCATCCGCCGCTGGTATTTGCAAGCGAGGAGATCCGCAGGAAGACCAGCTCAGGAACCATTTTCGGCATCGAGGTGCTGATGCGAAATCCGGAAGTGAATGAGGAGATCCTGAAAAGGGGCTACGTGGAGCAGATTCAAGGCTTCAACCCCGTCCTGCTCCAGGCCGTCCGGTCGATCAGGGAAAAGGCGACACGCCCCTATGTAATCCTTATCCAGGCTGATCATGGCACCAGCCTCAAGTCGCGTCTGGATCGGAGCATTGAGGAGCCCAACGATTTCAGGGAGCGTTTCTCCATCCTCTTGGCGGTCTCAGCGAGCAACGCCCTGAAGGATCGGTTTCATGGCAACATCACGCCAGTCAACGCCTGCAGAAACATCCTTTCTGAAATAACGGGGCAAGACTTTCCTCCCTTGGAAGACCGCAGTTATTACGCCTCATGGTGGGATCCTTTCATCTGGAAGGATGTGACCCCCCTGACTGGGCAGGATATGGAGACCTCAAAGACCGGATCTTCACAAGCGACGGGAGAATAATCAGTTTTCTCCTGATTCGCGGACAAGGAACACCGCGATGGCTCCATACTTCTTGGCCAACTGCTTTGTTCCGACATAGTCGCAGAAGAACTGTTTCACACCATCCGCCGTGGCCATGGCGGCAAAGGCTTCCGAGGCGTAGATCTGGCCTTCCTCAGCAACCGGTTCGATACGGGCCGTCCGGTTCACATGGGCACCGTTGTAGGTGAATTTCTTCAGGACCGGATCATAGCAGGGAAAGACAGGTCCACAGTGAAGGGCGATACGAATGCTCAACTCCGGCAACCCCCAGCGACTCCAGTCCGATCCCCGAACAAGGTCCCTCAGCTTCAGGGCGAACACACCGGCCGCCTCAACTGTCTCGAAGACG
>CAZKNW010000165.1:0-8362 GCA_964554035.1 uncultured Verrucomicrobiota bacterium | reverse complement strand
CTTCTACTATCGCATGAGCATCGAAGCGGAATTCACCAAGGCGTTTCTGCTTGAGGATGACTTCAGCCATAACATGAGGCAGGGCAGGTATTGGCGCCTGGACGAGGTGGACAAGAAGGCGAAGAAACTTCATGTGACGGCTGTGGACAAGGATGGCGGCAACCCGGATCGCAAACCAACGCTCTTTGACCTGATTCCCATCACCCGTTTCTGGATGGGAAATGAACTGGTCAAGCTCGACCAGCTGGAGAAGGGGCAATTGCTCCAGATCAACATCACTTGGGCAACCCTCTATGGCCCGGGGCGATGTCTCGACATCTGGATTGATGAGGAGAGCCGGAAGCAGGCGACGAAGCGACAGCTGGAACTGCATCGATACCATACGAAGCTGCATGGCATGCCTGGCTACGTGACGGCGGTCGACAACCAGGAAGGAATCGTGACGGTCACCCTGTTCGGCGGGTATGACGAAGCCCTCTACAAGGACATCAGGAACAGTGAGAACATCAGCACCGTCGTGGCTGAACCCTCTCTCATGACCTACGATCAGAAAGTGGACCGCAAGCGGGGGCAGCAGATCGGGTTCACCGAAGTTCCCAAGGTGCCCGGCAGCAGCGGTTACCAGGTCCAGGTCAAGCCGGACGACCTGCTCGAGGGTTTCAGGCCGGGCAGGGTTGTGAAGTTGTTTCCGATCGGATGGGAGGTCATGACGCTTCCCATGGAGGAGAAGTTGTTTCCCGCCAGAGATTGATTCCTACCGTTGTCACCCGGGCTCCGGGATTCTAGGATCTCTTTATGTTTCCCCGAGTTATCCGCGGCGTGCTTTTGCTGGCGCTGCTTTATCCGACGCTTCTTTGGGCCCGGCCCAATATCCTTTTCATCTTTGCCGACGATTGGGGATGGGGTGATCTTGGGTGTCATGGGCATCCCTACGTCAAGACCCCCAACATTGATCGACTTGCCAGGGAAGGTACGGACTTTCTTAGGTTCACCGTGGCCAGCGGGGTCTGTTCCCCAAGCCGGACGGCGGTGAACACCGGACACTTTCCGGCGCGCTACAACATCGACGGTCATTTCGCCTGGGTGCCCAGCAATTCCAAGCGGGGCATGCCGGACTGGTTGGATACCAAGGCTCCCAGTCTGCCGCGCATGCTGAAACAGGCGGGCTATGCCACGGCACACTACGGCAAGTGGCATCTGGCCAATGACATGATCCCGGATTCGCCTCTTCCTGCTGTTTACGGCTACGACGAATATGGAGCCTTCAACTGCGCGGGCGAGCAAATGCCGGTGCATGAGGATTCGGAGCACGCCGTCCGTTTCATCGAGAAGAGCCATGCTGAGGACAAGCCCTTCTTCATCAATCTGTGGATCCATGAACCGCACACGCCCTTCCATACCGTTCCAAAATACGAATGGCGCTTTCGACATCTGGAGAACCGAGAGGACCAGATCTATGCATCGGTGCTTTCGCATGCGGATGACCGGATTGGCGAAGTCCTGAATGCATTGGATCGCTTGAAAATCGCCGACAACACCCTGGTGATCTTCAGCTCGGACAACGGACCTGCAAGGGCGGCTGGGCCGTCGAAATTGGAACTCAGTTACGATACTGCCACAGGGGCAGGTTGGGGGATTGCGGCCTCCAAGGGCATCACCGGTGGGCGTAAGGGTTACAAGGCGGCGCTCTTCGAGGGAGGCATCGGCGTTCCCTTCATCGTACGCTGGCCTGGCAAAGTGGAGGCAGGCAAGGTGGACAAGACGTCATTGGTCTCGGCGGTGGATCTCCTGCCCACCTTCTGTGAATTGGCCGATGCGGATTTTCCAAAGGGCTATGAGCCCGATGGAGTCAGCATGGTGGAGGTGCTGAAAGGCAAGGCCATACCGCGTCGGACGAAACCGCTCTTCTGGAAATCAAAGGCTCCATGGCCGGCGCAGAAGGCCAAACCGGATCACTGGGTGAGTTGGGCCGTGGTTCATGATCAATGGAAGCTGGTGGCCAATGGCGACCGGAGCCATGTGGAGCTTTATGATATCGCGTCCGATCCGTATGAAACGACCGATCTGGCATCAAAAGAAGCTGCCGTGGCCCACTCGCTCTTGAGGAAGATTTCGCAGTGGGAATCGACTTTGCCAAAGAAGCCGACGGGCGAGGTGTTTTCTTCGTTGAGAGAGGAGGAAGGGAGATGAAAATGAAGATTGGATTGTCGTGGTGGCGGAAGTCTCGTTTGCCGGTTGATTACACCTATGGCTTTATCGTTCTCGGACTGCTGTTCCTGGTGAGTTTCACCGCTGCCGCTGACTGGCAGCAGTCCGCTGGGCCGAGTGGGAACTTTGCGGTTTCAGGAAAGGCGCCGACCCACTTCAGTGTGACCCATGGGACCAATGTTGTCTGGCGCAGTCCACTTCCCAGCACGGGGCAGGGAACACCCGTAGTCTCAAACGGGCGGGTTTTCATCACCAGTCACATGCCGATCCAGAAGGACATGGAGTATGGGAGCGACGTTCTGGGAATGTGTTTCGATGCGAAGACCGGCAAGGAGCTTTGGAGAAGGGTGATTCCCGGAACCCGAAACACGGACCTTTCCAGTCTTTTCAGTGACAACACGGCAGCCTCAGCTGTGACTGACGGGGACCGCGTCTGCTTCATCAATGTCGGGGGAGCAATCCGCTGTTATGACCATGATGGCAATCTGCTATGGTCCTATGACTGGGTTCCTTTTGGAAGGCATCATGCACGCCTGCACGAACCCATTCTTCACGACGGACATGTGATCACGGTCCAATATCCCCATCAGGATCTGGAGCCACATCACACGACCAAGGAAGGTGCCAAGCCTCTGGGCCGCGAACGCAAATACTGGACCCACCTTCAGGCCTTTGAAATGAAGACCGGCAGGCGCGACTGGATTGCGGAAGCCGGAACCTCCATTCACCAGACCTCGCTGATCGGCGCGTTGCCGGATGGCCGTGCAGCCATCCTGACGGGAAGGGGCGGCGGTCATGAACCACCTGAGGAACCGTATGGCATGTCCATGGTCGATGCCTCCAATGGAAAGACGATCTGGGAAGTCACCATCGACAAGTATCCCTCCGCCCAGAATGCCTGCTGGGACGGGAAACAGGCCTATGGATTTTCGGCAAAAGAGCATCTTGTCCTGGATGCCTCCACGGGTGAAATGGTGGGGAGAAGTTCGATTGTCGATGACGTCTGGATCACGAGTTGGTCGAATGGAAAGTATGTCCGGTCCAAGGGGACGCTTCCCAAGTTCCGGCGTCCCATCACCAAGAATGCCAATGCCCTTGCAGGAGGCCACCACTACTTCCGGGCCAGTGAGTCCTTCCACATTGGGCGGGTTCATCTCAGCACGGGGAAGGTGGAATACCTTCAGGTTCCGGTCCAGGTGGTCAGGCGGAAGGGGGAGAAGGATCAGATCCTCTGGGACAAGGCCCTGCCAAACGACATGAAGACAGCCAATGGATTCGTGGCCTCCCAGGACAAACGGAACGCAGGCAACGGATGGGGACATGTCTCGGCTGCACCGCCGCTCGTGGTTGGTGACCACATCTACATGCCCACGATGATCGGGATGGTCTATGTGCTGAAGGCCGATGCAAAGGTCCTGGATGAAAAGGCCCTTGTCTCGATCAGTGACCTCGGCCCCGCAACCGAGACGTGGTCTCTTTCGGCCCTCTCCTTCTCAGATGGCAATATTTACGCCCGAACCTTGAAGGAGCTGATCTGCGTGGGACAGCAGGAAAAGTAGTAGAATCCGATGTGAATCGGATCACTTGTTCGATTGGGAAGAAGTGATCGATTTGACAATCGATTCTACAGAGGGAGGCGATGGAGACCTACTTCACCCATTCCATTCTCTGGATGAGGGATTGGTTTTCCGAGCTTCTGAAATCGAGGGTGGTCCTGGCTTCGCCGTCATAGATCCCGAAGTAGAAGGTCGAGATGTCCGACCAGTCCGGCATGGTTTCTCCGTCGCGATTCTTGAAGTCGGATGGCTTGAGCTGGAGGACCTGCGTTCCTGTTTCCTTGAAGGAATGGTTGGAGAAAAAGGTGTCCTTGGGTGCCTTGGAACCGATGAGGAACTGGCTTTTCCCGGCCCGGAAGCGGTAGCTCAACTTGTCCCTCGGCACCTGGATCGTGACCTTGAGTAACTGGTCCTTGTCCGGAACGCTCCTCGCAGGATCCTGGAACTTGTAGGTGGAGGCCCCTCCATTGGGCGCCATCGCCCAGCCCTCGAAACCGTTTCGCTTGAAGTCCTGAAAAAGGGGGATGTGAGTGGCGTGCGCCCGGAGCTTTGCCGCATCGATCGATTCTGGAAGATGCACCCCTTCCGTGGACGTGAGCGTGAAGTGGGTTGCACGGCCCCGCATGGATTCGATGGGTCTGGGCAAGGGGTAGGTAAGGTTGGCAAAGACAAACAGGGGCAGGTCCCTTTTCACGGGAAGGTTGGCCGTCCAGCCGCTTCCCGCCACAACAGCGCGGGCATGCTTCCAGAACCTCGCACGGGGATTGGGATCGTGACTGTAGTAGAACTCGATCGATTCAGGTGGGTTCCTGGGGTCCGGGAAGGCGGAGTAGCGGGCA
Source organism: uncultured Verrucomicrobiota bacterium (assembly GCA_964554035.1). GTDB lineage: Bacteria > Verrucomicrobiota > Verrucomicrobiia > Limisphaerales > CAZKNW01 > CAZKNW01. The sequence goes on along the minus strand of CAZKNW010000165.1, from coordinate 3,759 downwards.
GTGCCCTGATCGGGATCGAGGCCGAGTACGGAAGAGGCGGTCCTGGGAAGGTTAGGGCCTTTGCCCTTGAGGTGATGATCAAAGAAGAGGTTGAGGAGGACCCACTGTTCAGGGCCAAGGGAGTGGTTGTAGTGCATCATCTGGCTGACGTGCCAATTCTCATGGGGCACGCTTGCCATGACCCTGTAGATCTTTTCGAAGGTCGCATGAAAGTCATCCGTGGCGCTCAGGAAAAGGACAGGGCATTGCGCATGGGGCCAATAGGCGCTGGGATCAATCGTTTTGTCCTGAAGGTCCGCATGTTGGAAACGGGCACGGGTGGAGGTCTCTGGCAGTCCGGGGAATCCATCGAGCCTGAAGCCGGATCCGCCGACCATGGGGGCCACCGCCTTGAGGCGGGGATCGATCGAGACAATGGAGGTGATGGTTCCGCCCATTGAATAGCCGGTGAAGCCGATCTTCCCCGGATCCACCTCGGGTTGTTGTTCGAGAAAGGTGATGGCCCGGCGCCCTGCATAGGCAAGGAGGAACCAGCTGCTGTTCCTTGGGCTGGGGACCGGATCGATGCTGTGCTCGTCGGGAAGCAGGTCCGACTTGAAGTTCTTCCTAAGCGCCTTGGGATAGAACTGGGGGCCCTGGCTGGGATCGACCTTGCCCCAGTCGGTATTGGTCTCGATTCCCTTCTCCATCTCCCGCCCGCCCCAGTTGATGTCGATGGTGGCGAATCCTTGCCTGGCGAAATACTCCCCGCGTGTCCTCTCGGCGCGTTGTCCGCCTCCATGACTCCAGACAAAGGCGGGACCCTTCGTCATGCCTTCAGGAAAGGTGTAGTAGGCGGCGACCCTCGCATCGGTTCCCTTGAAGATTCCGAGCTTGAAGGTCACATAGCGGCAGACCGTTCCATTGTTGCGCCATTCCTGGATGATCCTGGTATCCAGTGGGTCCTTCTTCAGGTCGATATCCTTCCAAAGCTCCAATGCGTTTTGAGGAACCTTCCCGGCGGAATACGGACTGAGGGAATCACTGGCGGCTGAAGCGGAAAGCACCCCTGCCAGGAGTATTGCAACGAAACGTGGGAACATGGGGAGTGAGCTACCAGATTCACTCAAGGATGGACAGGGGATTTCGCCCTCCTCGCGAAACACGTGACGGTACTTCCGAAGAGCCCAACGGGTGGGAATTCCCCAAGCGCCCTGAGGATGCCAATCATGTGGAATCCGATATGAATCGGATCGCTTGCAGAAGTGATCGATTTGACAATCGGTTCTACGCTTCTACGAATGAGGTGGTGCGGCAGCTTTCCGCCAGGGTTTGAAATCATCAACGCTTCTTTACTTTCGATCATGAAAGGATCACGTTGATCCTGACCTCGGAGAAACTGACATTCCGAAGCGCGGTCAATCCCTTCCCAAAGGAAATCCCATGGGCGACAAGTCCCCTAAATCCAACCAGAAGAAACAGAATCAGAAGAACGCCAAGGACGCTGCTTCCAACAAGAAGAAGAAAGCTGCCTCAGAGGCGAAGCAGAAGAAGGTCTGATGTCCTTGCTTCCTATCGGCGAAACCCAGGAGGCCCGGCCTCTTGGGTTCATTTTTTACACAGCCTGATTCACCTTCACAGGGTTGGTTTCAACCGCTAGAAACCATGGGATGTCAGTCATTACCCGCGGTCGCAGCAACGGTGGTTTGGTATTGGAACCCACCTCATCAATGGGGGCAACCCGAAGGCCGGGTGTGCCTACTGAATGCGTTATGCTTCCTTCTGTAGTGAAACCATCATCGCCGGTCAGCGCGCATTCTCAGGAATCAAGATCGACCTCGCGAAATGGGCTGCCATTGATGAGATGGGTTCTGGTGAGTCTCGTGTTGGGTGCGGTGTCCCTCAATGCAAAGCCCAACATCGTTCTCTTCTTTGTCGATGATCTGGGCTGGACGGATGTGGGGTTTCGGAAGGAATCGTTGAAGACCCCGAACATTGATCAGCTTGCGACGGAAAGCATCAATTTCACCCAGGCCTATGTGGCCAGCCCGACCTGCAGTCCAAGCCGGGCGACCCTGGTGACCGGGAAGCACACGGCCCGACTGAAGATGGTGAGACACATCCCGGGTGGTCCCAAGTTTCCGGAGTTCGACAAGTTCGGCAGGACGGACGAACCCTTTCACACCTGGGCGACCGATCCGGCAAAGTTTCCCTCGCGCAACTGGCTCCCACTCGAACACACCACCTATGCCGAGGCCCTGAAGGAACTGGGTTACTTCAACCTGTTTGTCGGCAAGTGGCATTTGGGGCATGAGAAGTTCCATCCGGTGAAGCAGGGTTTTGATCGTCAGATCGGAACCTCCAATGCGGGGCATCCGGGATCCTACTATCCTCCCTATTTCAAGAACTCGGACGTCTTCGCGGAGGAGAAGGAGCGTTACCTGACGGACAAGCTGACGGATGAGACGGTTCGCTTCATTGAGGGTTGGAACAAGGCCAAGCCCTTCATGATCTCCTTCTGGTACTACAGCGTCCACAAACCCAATGTGGGCCGTAAGGACTGGCTCAAGTATTACGAAGCACGGGGCCTCAAGGGGGCGGATGCCCACTACGCGGCCATGATCAGTTCCGTGGACGAATCCATCGGGCGGATCAGGAAGGCGTTGGCTGCCAGGGGCATGGCGGAAGATACGGTGATTGTCTTCACATCCGATCAGGGAAGCTGGTTTGAGAACCCACCCTATCGCGGCAGCAAGCGGACCGACACGCTGGGTGAGGGAGGGGCAAGGGTCCCTTTCCTCGTGCGCTGGCCGGGGGTGACTCCCGAAGGGGCGACGAATGACAGTGTGATTCAAACGACCGATCTTTTCCCAACCTTTGTGGAGATGGCGGGAGGCGATCCATCCGATCACAAGGATCTGGATGGCATGTCTCTGGTTCCCATCTTGAGGAACAACGGTCGCCTGCAAAGGGGAAGTCCCATCTTTGGCTATCGGGCCTATGAGGATCTTTATGCCTCGGTCAGGGAAGGCCCTTGGAAGTTGTTTGCCTACCGCAGTGGGAAGCTCGTGCTTTATCAGGTCGAGAAGGATCGCTACGAGACGAATGATCTGTCTTCGGAAAACCCTGATCGGGTTGAGCGGCTCAGGAAGGCGCTGCTCGAATGGGAGGAGCGCATGGGTGTCGAGGAATACTCAGGTGTCGTGAACCGCTGATGGACGCGGATGCACAACGTTTCTGAAGTGGGACTCCTACGGAGATGCGTCCCTACCACCCAGGTAGGGTCCTCTTGCCAAGAGGACCCATTTCAACGACCTCGGAGAGGTCATCGCATGGTGCCGGCGCGGAATGAAATGGAGCCCGGAGGATTCTACAAACAGATAGTAACTCGTCCTGAAGGGACGCACGCGAAGAGGACACAGAATCCGCAACGATCTGAAGTGGGACGCCTGCGGCGATGCGTCCCTACCACCCAGGTAGGGTCCTCTTGCCAAGAGGACCCATTTCAACGACCTCGGAGAGGTCAACGGATGTAGCGCCGGCGCGGAATGAAATGGAGCCCGGGGATCACAGATCCGAATGAAGCCCCAGTCCTGAAGGGACGAATGCGGTGATTCTGTAGGTATGATTTGGAACTAGCCAATTCATACAATGGCAGCCATCTTGGGTTCAGAATGTTCAAGTGATTTCAGAGGTGGGTTGCCTTTGGTGAACCAGTGATCCTTGAACCTCTCTGAAAGGTAGTGTCAAGGGGCGTAGTGCCGTTGTGTGTTTTTTATA
>CAZKNW010000164.1:0-8385 GCA_964554035.1 uncultured Verrucomicrobiota bacterium | reverse complement strand
CAGGATCATCCCTGAAGCGCCGAGGCTCCTGTGAAAAGGCTCATAGAACCAACTGCCAAGCAGGTTTCCAAAAGCCCCCGCGAAGAAACAGCCTAGGAGCGCTGCTCCCGGTCCGAAGCGCACACAAGCCATGCCGAGGAAGAACACGCCGCTCACGAAGTTTGAAATGAGATGAGTCCAGTCTCCGTGAAGCGTGACCGCCGTGAAGAGCCGCCACCACTGCCCCGCCTCATAGGCCCTCACATCCATCATGCCCAGCTCCTTCAGTCTCGACGACGGAACCTCGGCAAGGACATGCAACATCGCAAGGGCAACCAACCAGACGATGGCCGCCGGATGAGTGAAGCCTCCCTGTGTCGCTGCCTGTTCGCGCCAGTTCCATCCCTTGTTTTCCTTTTGAAAAAGGCCGATCTGCTTCTCCGCAATATCGGCATCCCTTTCATCCACCAGGATTCCCCAGCCGGGACCGCCCTTTTGCCGCACGATGACACACTCGACCTGCTGGCTTTCCAGCACCAGCGCCCAATCCCTCGCCTGGGCCCGATTGGCAGCCCTGATGACGATTCCATCCGGATTGTCGTGTTCCTCTTCCAACAGACGGATTCCAACCGGTTTTGCCTCAATCATCAACGCTCATTCGCAGTTGATGAAGCATCCTTTTTCTACAGGAAAACGCCGCATCCTCAGCTTGTCTTTTCCCCTCCGTCTGGTTCCCTTGGTCCATGCCCACGTCATCCACGATGCGCCTTTTCATCGTCTCCATGCTGCTTTTTGCCTGCACTGCAGGCGCGGCCGGAAAACCCAATTTCCTGGTCATCATCGCCGATGACTGCACCTTCAACGATCTTCCCTTGTATGGTGGACAGAATGCAAAGACGCCCAACATCGACGCACTGGCCAAGCAGGGCCTGACCTTCAACCGCGCCTACCTCAGCGAGGCCATGTGCCAACCCTGCCGCTCGGAACTCTACTCCGGCATGTTTCCGTTGAGGAACGGAAGCGCCTGGAATCACTCGGCAAGCCGTCCGGACATCACCACGATGCCCCATCACCTGAGGAAGCTGGGATACCGAGTCGGGCTGGCGGGAAAAACCCACGTGAAGCCTGAGAAGGCCTTTCCCTTCAAGTCCGTGGGCGGCTTCGATCCCAACTGCGTCCGCACCCCCACCCAGAACCATGACATCGCTCCGTCCAAACAGTTCATGCAGGAGGGGGAGAAACCCTTCTGCCTCGTCATCGCCTTGGTGGAACCCCATGTGCCCTGGGTCATGGGAGATCCTTCCCAATATCCCGAAGACCAGTTGAAGCTTCCTCCCCACATCGCCGACACCGCGGTCACGCGCAATGCCTTCAGCCGCTACCTGGCCGAGATCACCTACATGGATGGACAGGTCGGCGAGATCCTTCAGGCCCTTGAAGAGACCGGAAAGGCGGACGACACCATGGTGCTCTTCACCTCCGAGCAGGGAGCCCAATTCCCAGGTTGCAAGTGGACCAACTGGGACCTGGGACTGCACACGGCATTGATCGCGCGCTGGCCGGGCAAGACTCCAACCAACCAGCGGACCGATGCCATCGTCCAATACGCCGACGTCCTGCCCACCCTGGTGGACATCGCGGGTGGCAAACCAGCCAACCACAATTACGACGGCACCAGCTTCCAGGAAGTGCTGAAAGGCAAAACCCACGCCCACAGGGAATATGCCTACGGCATCCACAACAACGTCCCCGAAGGACCACCCTATCCGATCCGCACCATCACCAATGGCGAATTCCGCTACATCCGCAACCTGCGTCCGGATGAGATCTACATCGAGAAGCACCTCATGGGCATCCAGGGCGACGGCAGGCTGAACAATCCCTACTGGTCGACCTGGGTCTTCAATTCCCAGCAGGACGCCCGGACCTACGAGCTGGTGAAGCGATACACGCTGCGCCCTGCCGAGGAGTTCTACCACACGGCCAAGGATCCTTTTGAGAAGAACAACCTCGCAGGCAACATCGGGCTTGGAAGATTGAAGCACCAGTTGAGCGAAGAGCTGGACCGCTGGATGGCCTCGCAGGGCGATCCCGGTGCTCCCCAGGACACCGATGAAGCACTGAAGGCCTCCCGGAAGGGCGAGCACCTCTACTTCCCCAAGGACTGACCCACCCACGGTAGGGGATTGTCATGTGCTGTGATTTGTCCAAAAATCACAGGATGCAACGCCTTCTCCTTGTACTGTTCGCGCTCGCTGCCATACCCCTTCACGCGGCCGACCTGAACCAGCACCTGTTTCTTTCCCTGTCGGGTGACAACCGCGTCGACAACTTCCTCATGCTCCCCGGGACTGGCGACCTGATCCACAAGCAGACCGTTGAGATTCCGGGACAGGCAGGCCCCATCTGCGAGTCCCCCGGCAAATACCGCCTCTACGTGGCCAACCGGCTGAGGTCCGAAGGGAAGGGATGGAAGAACGCCATCGCCACACTCAAGCTGGAGACCTCAGGAAAACTCACGCTCCTTCACAATGCCGAGATCGAGGACTATCCCAGCTACATCAGGACCGACGCCACCGGCCGTTTCCTCTTTGGCAGCCACTATGGCGAAGGCAAGGTCAGCTGCTGGGAGATCTCCAACGGCCTCTGCACCGGAAAGCTGGTTGATCACGAACTCCCCGGAGAGAAGGCCCATTCCGTTGAGATCAGTCGTCGCAACAACCATGTCTTCGTGCCCCACACCGGCGCCAACAAGGTCAGCCAGTTTCTCTTTGATCCCAAGACCGGACAGCTCACACCCAATGATCCGGCCTCCGTCGCCGGCCCCGCCAACGACAGGAACTTCCACGAGCCACGACACATCCTCTTTCATCCCGTGCTCGACTACGTTTACACCTCCAACGAACGGGGTGGCGGCATCTCCACATGGGACTATGATCCCAATCACGGCACCCTGAAACTGGTCCAGACCCTCCCCACCCTGCCCAAGGACTTTGACTGGACGGCCGCAGCAGCCGACATCCGGATCACCCCAAACGGAAAATTCGTCTACGTCTCCAACCGGGACAACACCGACCGCAAGGCCATGACCGGCAAGGACACGATCACCGGCTTCAGCATCAACGAGAAGAACGGGAGACTGAAGCAGGTAGGACGCACCCCCACCGTCCATGGTCCACGCTCCTTCACCATCGATGAGACCGGCACCTTCATGTATGTTGCCGGGCAGTATTCAAGCCAGCTGGCCACCTATCGCATCGATCCCGGCAAGGGCACGCTCACGCTGCTCAAGACCTACAGGACCGGAGCCAATCCACTCTGGGCCAAGGCCATGTATCTGCCCAAGCCATGAGCCCGATTTGAATCATTTCCATCCACAACACGTCCCCAAGCATATGATCCGCAACCTCCTCCTGCTTCTTCTCTTCGCCACAACGGCCATGGCGGACAGACCCAACCTGATCCTTTTCATCGCCGACGACATGGCTTGGAACGACTGCGGTGCCTATGGCAACGACAGGATCAAGACGCCTAATCTCGACAAGCTGGCTGCCGAAGGCATGCGCTTCGACAAGGCCTACCTGACCACCAGCTCATGCAGTCCCAGCCGCTGCAGCATCATCACAGGACGCTACCCACACAACACCGGAGCGGAAGAACTGCACATGCCCCTTCCCGGTGACCAGATCACCTTTGTGGAGAAACTCAAGGAAGCCGGTTACTGGACCGGAGCCGCCGGCAAGTGGCATCTGGGAAATGACACCCTGCCCAAGTTCAATGAGGTCAAACAGGGTGGCGGCCCGAGCGGGTGTGAGAACTGGGTTCCCCTGCTCAAGGGACGCGACAAGGAAAAACCCTTCTTCCTCTGGCTAGCTTCGTCCGATCCCCATCGCGGCTATAAGGAAAACGCCATTCCCGAACCCCATGCCCCGGCCCAGGTCATCGTTCCCCCTTTCCTGCCCGACGTGAAGGAAACCCGTGAGGATCTGGCCCTCTACTACGATGAGATCAGTCGCCTCGATGGCTTCGTGGGTCAGGTGATGAGCGCACTGAAGGAGGAAGGCATTGATGAAAACACCATGGTCCTCTTCATCAGCGACAACGGCCGTCCCTTTCCCCGCTGCAAGACGACCGTCTATGACAGTGGCGTAAAAACCCCGTGGATTGTCCGCTGGCCCGCGACGGTCAAGCCCGGCAGCACCACTTCCGAGCTCGTCAGCGCGATCGACATCGCTCCGACCTTCCTCAAGCTCGGCGGCGTTGAACCCGGACCCAGTTTTCAAGGAGTCGACTTCGCCCCGCTCTTTCGGAATCCCAGGCGCGCCGTGCGCAACTACATTGTCGCCGAACACAACTGGCACGATTTCGACGATCACGGGCGGGGCATCTTCGATGGCCGCTATCGCTACATCCGGAACTACTACTACGACCTTCCCGGCACACCTCCTGCCGACGCCGTCAAGAGCATCACCTACCAGAAGATGCTGCGCATGGAAAAGATGGGCATCCTGCCGGACGACATGCGTTACTCATTCATAGCGCCACGAGCAAAGGAGGAACTCTACGATCTCGAGCAGGACCCCTATGAGCTCAACAACCTCGCCGGGCTTTCGACCAAGTTGACGGAAGTGGTCCTGCGCAACCTGCGCACCGAACTGGATGCCTGGGAAAAGGCCACCAGCGACGTCGTGGCCAAGGAACGCACCCCCGATGGCTTCGACCGCATCACCGGCAACCGCCTGAAGAACAACAACCGGAACGCCGGAGGCAACAAGAAGAAGTAACCGGTCCGCGCCATCTGCGGATCAGACCTGATAGCGCTGGCGATACTTGAGCGGCGTCATGCCCATCTCCCTCTTGAACAGCAATGTGAAGGAGCTCTGGTCCGAGAAGCCCAGTTCCGAGGCCACCTGTCCCACGCTCATGGCCGTCTTCCTGAGCAGTTCACACCCGGCCTGGATGCGGGTCTTGATGAGGAAGCTCTTGGGGCTGAGGCTGAGTGCCTGCTGAAATTTCCGGTCGAACTGACGGACGGAAAGCCCGACGGTCCGAGCCAACTCCGCCATCTTGATGGGTTCCTTGTAGTCGCTCCGGATGATCCCCACCGCCCTTTCGATGTCCGGGTAGGGACAGGTCACCCGACGCCGCTGCTCGTAATCCTGCACCGTTCCCATGACCCCGATGACCTTCCCGTTGCGACCGATCAGAGGCAGCTTGTTGGTGACGAACCAGTCCACCAGGCCCTGCTGGTTGAGAAAGAGTTCCACCAGGTGAAGCTTGGCTTCACGAGTCCTCATGACCTCAAGGTCGTCCTTCCTGAAGTTCTCGGCCAGACCCTCGGGAAAAATCTCGAAGTCACTCTTCCCCACGATCTCGGCCTCCTCCCGAAAACCGAGCCTTTCCAGAAAGGAACGGTTGGCCCGCATAATGCGGCTTTCCGAATCCTTGGCAAAGAAGGAGATGCCCGGCAGATGCTCAAAGAGCAGGTGAAAATGACTGTCCTCGTCGATCTCGCGAAGGAACCGCCTCTGTCGTTGTTTCAGATTCAAGGGGCCAGTTTCCCACAATACACGACCCTTTACCACCCGCGCTTTCTTTCGCGCCCCACCCATCATCCAGCCGGCTTCCGCAGCGTTACTTGCGACGAGCGCTAGGACGTGGGGTCCTCTCGATATGCGCCTCAAGGGCCTTGGCCAGTCGGGCCGCCACCTCGGGATGCTCCTTGATGACATTCCGGCTTTCACCGATGTCCTCACGCAGGTTGTAGAGCGTTGGGCCCTTCGTGTCCCTCATGGTGGCCTTCACCTTGAAGACCTCCCTCTTGTGGTACTTCCAATCCCCGGACCGTACCGCGTTATGCACAAAGAAGAAGTACTCGTGCGGCGTCCTCGCACCTTCCCTGCCCAGCATGAGATCGAGGATGTTCCGTCCATCCATGGGGATGGCCGGCTTCAACTCGGCACCCGCGATCCCGGCCAGGGTCGGATGCAGATCCATGGAAAGGGCCATCTCACGACAGGTGGATCCCGCAGGTATATGGCCGGGCCATTTCATGATGGCAGGGACGCGTTGACCGCCTTCGAAGTGAGTCATCTTCCCTTCGAAGAGAGGAAGGGCGCTGCCACCATGGTCCCCCTTGACCAGCCATGGGCCATTGTCGGAGGTGAAGATCACGATGGTGTTGTCCTCGATCCCCAGTTTCTTCAGGTGCTTCATCAGTCGCCCGGTGTTGTGATCGATCTCCTCGATGACGTCGCCATAGAGACCCCGTTCGCTCTTTCCCTCAAACTCCGGTGAGGCAAAAAGCGGGGTGTGGGGCATGGAGTTGGCGAGGTAGAGGAAGAAGGGCTTTCCTGACTTAACACTCCTGTCCATGAACCGGATCCCCTCGTCCGCAAAGCGACGCGTGATGGTGGACTGGTCCGCCGGGAACTCGACACAGACCTCGTCGCGCATGAGGGGCACCTTGTTCTTGAAGGGTCTGGAGAGCTTGGGCCCGTTCTTGGCAAACTCGGCATCGAGCTTCTCCTTCGTGAACCCTTCAAGGAAGCGGCAATCCTCCGCATATTGCATCGACTGCGCAGCCGTCATGTCATTGCTGTAGGGAATGCCGAAATAGGAATCGAATCCCTGGTGGGTCGGCAGGAACTTCACCTCATCCCCCAGGTGCCACTTGCCCACCGCAGCCGTTGCATAGCCCACGGTCTTGAGTGTCTCAGCCAAGGTGACGTGCTTGGGATCCAGTCCCTGCGAACCACGGTTTGGAAAGAAGACACCGGTCACACCCACACGATAGGGGTAGCATCCCGTCATGAGCGCCGCCCGTGACGCGGAACAAACCGGGGAGGCCACATAGAAATCGGTGAAGCGCATCCCCTCCTCCGCGAGGCGGTCGACATTCGGCGTCTTGATGTTCGGTGAACCAAAGCAGCCCAGGTCCTGGTAGCCCTGGTCATCGTTGAAGATGATCACGATGTTCGGCCTGGCGGAGGCGTTTACAGCCATGGAAACCACGAAAAGAACGAGCCATACGAAGGGAGAGCGGATCATGTGAAGAATAGTATCGGAAGGGGGGCAATGTCACAATCAGGGCCTTTTTCTGTCGGTCACACTGCAAATTAGCGACTCGAAATACCCTGTTCCACCCGTTAAAAATCGGTTTCCAGGCCCCGCTTTCGCTTGCGGGCCGGGAAAAAGCACAGTAGCACTTTGCCCCTTAATTTTGCCCAAGAACGCAGATGATCGAACTCAAGAAAGACTGTAAATACTCCCTCGTCATTCCCACCAGCATGGGAACCCGCCTCACCCCGGTGAATGGCCAGCCCTTCCACTGCAGCGACACCTTCACGATGACCGCCAGCAGCGCTGAGACCAATGTGGGAAGCGTCTCCTCCTACCTCGGACTCCCGGTGAAGATCCTGACCGCCTTTGTAAAGGGCAGCCCCGTGTCCCGCTTCATCAAGGACAACCTCGCCAGCCGCCACATGGACTACGAAGGTCCCGAAGTGGATCAGGGTGGCCCATGGGGATTCCGTCACCAGATCAACATGGCGGACAGCGGCGTCGGATCCCGTGGACCCCGCGTCTGGAACGACCGCGCCGGTGAAGTCGGCCGTGGCCTGAACGCCAAGGACTTCGACCTGGAGCGCATCTTCGGGGAAGAGGGTGCCCAGATCGTCCACATGTCCGGACTGATCGCCGCCCTTTCCAAGGAGTCCACCCAGTTCTGTCTCGATATCGCCCGCGCCGCCAAGAAGCACGGCACCAAGATTTCCTTCGACCTGAACCACCGCGCCACCTTCTGGAAGGGACGCGAGGAGGAACTCAGCGCCGCCTTCAACGAAATCGGCCAGCTTGCCGACATCCTTATCGGCAACGAGGAGGACTTCCAGTTGTGTCTCGGCGTCGAAGGACCCGAGGCCGGCGGCAGCGGAATCGCCGAGAAGATCGAAAGCTTCAAGGAGATGATCAACCGTGTGAAGAAGCAGTTCCCGAACGGCTCCGTCTACGGCACCACGCTTCGCGAAGTGGTGAGCGTCAACCTGCATGAGTGGGGTGGCATCGTGGCCGATGGCGACGACTGGCATGTCATCATGCCCCGCGAGATCGGCGTCCTCGACCGCATCGGTGGCGGTGATGGATTCGTCGGTGGTCTTCTCTACGGAATCCTTCGCGGATGGGAAGGCGAGAAGTGCGCCCAGTTCGGCTGGGCCAGCGGCGCCCTTGCAGCGACCCTGCTGACCGACTACGGCCAGCCTGCCGACGAAGACCAGGTGTGGAGCATCTGGAAGGGCAATGCCCGCGTGCAGCGCTAAGCAACAAGGCACAACCATTGAATCACGGGGTGATGTTCCAGCAGGAGCGTCACCCCGTTCTCTTTTGCTCATGAATGGTCATTTCCCATTT
>CAZKNW010000163.1:0-8399 GCA_964554035.1 uncultured Verrucomicrobiota bacterium | reverse complement strand
GCACAGAACAATCTGGGGGCCCGCTATGTGTCCGGCGAAGGCGTTCCCGTCGACCTGACTGAGGCCTACATCTGGTTCTTCCGGGCGGCTGCCCAGGGAGACCGCAAGGCGGGCAAGAACTGCGACAGCGTCGCGAAACAACTTTCACCTGAAGACCTGCAGGTGGCACGAGTCCGCGCAGGCAAACTCCTATGAGCATCAGCACCAAGCCCCCCAGCGGGATGAGGGACTTCCTCCCCGCCGACATCACCCGTCGCCGCCACGTCATCAAGGTCATCGAACGCATCTATGAAGCCCACGGTTTTGTCCCCCTTGAGACGCCGACCATCGAGAACCTTGCCACCCTCACGGGCAAATACGGGGATGAGGGCGACCAGCTGCTTTACCGGTTACTGCATCGGCGCGATGCACTGAAGCGTGCCCTCGACAAGGAGGATGTGGGCGAGGCGGACCTGGCAGACCAGGGCCTGCGCTACGACCTGACCGTTCCCCTGGCCCGCGTGCGTGCCCAATACAAGGACCTGCCACGCTTCTTCAAGCGCTACCAGATCCAACCCGTGTGGAGGGCGGACCGTCCGGCCCGCGGGCGTTTCCGGGAGTTCTACCAGTGCGATGTCGACATCACCGGCACGGAAAGTCTGGTGGCGGAGGCGGAGGTCTGTTCTGCCGTATCCCAGGTATTGACGGAGCTTGGATTCGAGAAGTTCACCATTCTGCTGAATCACAGGCAACTGCTGAGGCAGTTGATCAAGGCGGCCGGCATTGCCGAGGAGATGGAAGGCACCGCACTGGTCGCCGTCGACAAACTCGACAAGATCGGCGAGGAAGGCGTGATCGCCGAACTTTCCGAGCGGGGAGTCAGCGATGATTCCTCTCGCAAGCTGCTGGACCTCATCAAGGCTGCCGACAGCAACGAGGCCACCCTTGAGAAACTCTCGGCCAGTCTCGACACGGAGGAAGCGGTCCAGTCCATCGCCGATCTTCGCAAGGTTCTGGAACTTTCCCAATCCACTGCCGCCAGCGGACATCTGCGCCTGCACCCCGCCCTCGCCCGCGGCCTTGGCTATTACACCGGCTGTATCTTCGAGATCGTTGTGGAGGACCTCAATGGAAGCATGGGCGGTGGTGGCCGCTATGACGGACTGGTGGGCATGTTCGGAAAGGAACAGATCCCGGCCGTCGGGTTTTCACTGGGATTGGAGCGCATCCTTCTCGTGATGGACGAGCGCAACATGTTCCCGCCCCTCTCCGAGGGACCGGACATCATGCTCTGCTGGATGGGTGTTGAGGAAGCCCAGGTACTCAAGGCCGCAAACGTCCTTCGCAAACAGGGGCTGAAGGTGGAAATCTATCCGGAAGGCAAGAAGCTCGGGAAACAGCTTCAATACACCGACAACGCGGGCATCCCCTATGCGGGCATCCTGGCTGAGGAGGAACTGGAGGGAGGCACCATCACGATCAAAAACCTCAAGGAAGGCATCCAGACGAACATGGCCCTCCAAGAGGCGGGCAACCTGATCAGGCGGCGCTCATGACGCCCGGCTTCCGGGACATCAGCATGACCCGGTAGGGAATCAGGACTGCGGCGAAAGCCGCAGCACAGAGGATGAACCCATGGTTGTCATGGAAGGGAATGAGAAGTCCCTCCAGGGCCACATCCAGTGGAATGGCGATGTGCGCGACGAAGTCGATGGAATTGAAGAAGTAGCCTGACTTCAGGTGCCAGAGGCAGAAAAGGGTCATGGCCACCGAAACCCCGATGGCGGTCTGGATCACGGCTTCGCGTGGAAGCTCGGTCCAGGTCTCGAAGACGGCCAGGTAGCAAAGAAGCAGGACAAGGGTGACATGGTACTGTTGAAAAAACTGGGGGCGCTGAATTGCGGCGACGTCCCGGTCCATTTCTGCTTCTCGTGTGAGTGTCTTCAAATTCCGAATCCCGTTTGCAGGTCCCACCGGATGTCCTCCCCCACGAGTCGTCCGGCCTGATGTTGTATCCCGGGAAAAGGAAGCCGACCCGCAATGAGTCGTCAGCTGAAGAGCCGACAGCGAATCGGTGAATTGTTTCCGGGGAACAATGAAAAGGTAACATCACCCCGCAGGCCCTTCCACCCTGAAAAGCAGAAAAACGCCCGGGGTGGGCTGAAACCAGACATGAGGACCGGATTCAGTGACTCATCACCAGATCCCGTTCGGGAACAATGTCCCAGCGGGCACCGGCCTCAACGAGGTCGTTGTTGAGCTTCCAACGATCCGGCATGGGATCGCCGTCGTGCTCGGGATTGGCACCCTTGAGGGCCATGCAGCCCTTGTTGTTGCCGATCTCGAAGATCGTCCCGATCTCATCATCGGAAAGGACCACCTCAGGCAGCTTGGCCAGTTCCTCGGCCTTGGCCTCGACGGGCTTGGCCGAGTCTCCCTTCTCCTGGATGAGGGTCGGGATCACCGACTTCACGCATGGCTGGCAGAGGTTCCAGATGCAGGCGAGCTGCAGCATGGTCAGGCCATGCTTGTCCGCAATTTCCCGCATCCTCTCAAGCTTCTCGTTGCCGGCCTCGATCCAGCCCTCGGGACGAAAGGTCCGGTGGTCACTGTCGGAAAAGTCGTGTCCGGGCTTCACATCATCGTGAAAGACACCACCGTAGTCGACGACACGCGTGATGATGTCGATGTTGTGCTTCTGTGCTGCCGGAAGAACCATGTTCCCGGGCCAGGGCTCCAGGGGATTCAGGATGATCATGGCCCAGTCGATGACCTCCTCGAAGCGCTCGAAGTTCATGATCAGGTCCAGGGTGAAGCCGTTGGCAGGACCGGGTGCCACACCCAGGGACTTGGCCATGCCCTGGTCCTTGATCCCGGCAAGGGCGTTCCAGACGACATCGCTCGAGTATCCGATGGAGTCCGGGTTGTGCAGCATGAGCAGGTCGAAGTAGTCGGTCCTGCAACGCTCCAGTGATTTCTCGGTGGCCGACTCCAGGTAGGACTTGTAGTCGGAGGACTGACGGAGTTCCGGGTTGGTGAAACGAGGGAAGCCCTTGAAGCCCAGCCGCTCCGCGGAATAGAAGTCATGTCCCACAATGCCGACCAGGCAGTAGGTGGAACGGTCGATTCCCTCGAGGGCCCGCCCCATCATTTCATCGGCGGCACCCTTTCCATAGACGTCCGCCGTCATGAAGGTCCGGATGCCCATGTCGTAGGAGCTGCGGATCAGCTTGATCATCCGTTCCTCCTCGATGGGGATGCCAAAGTGCATGAAGCGGCCCCCGCTCCAGATTCCGTAGGCTGTACGTGTGGGTTCCATATTCTTCGTTCTCAAAAGTTGACGTGGGACATCATGAATCAAGGTCACGAGGAGGCAAAAACGTTTTTTGCCCGTTGCGACACCAAATTTGCATGGCTTCCCGCCTCCATCAAGCCACACCCGCAAGGTGCGAAACCGCCACCTCGGCCACCATCCCGGGCGTCAGCTGCTTGAGACAGTCCATCCAAGGATCACGAAGGCAGTAGGGCTTCATGCAGGGAACACAGGAAAGCGACGGGGTCTGCAGCACGGATCCACGCTGCCCATAAGGCCCTGTGTGGTTTGGATTGGTGGGTCCGAAAAGGCTGATCATCGGTGTGCCAAGGGCCGCGCCAGCATGCATCGGCCCCGTGTCATTGGTGATCAGGAGCGAGCTGAGGCGGATCCACTCGATCATTTCAGGCAGGCTTGTATGGCCGGTGAGGTCGATGCAACGGGTCGGACAGACTGCCGAGATCTGGTCCCCGAGCTCCTGGTCCTCACCTCCTCCAATCAGGGCAAAGCGACAATCCCCAAAACGTCGTGAAAGATTCAAAACCAGTTCCTGGAAGTGCTCCGCAGGCCAGCGCTTGTTCCTCCAGCGGGCTCCGGGACACAGGGTGACCAGGGGCTCCCCGTCGAGATTCCAGAGTTCCTTCAGCCGGTTTCCGACGCCGGGCCGTTCCGGCAACCACAGAAATTCCGGTGAACGAGGAACACCCATCCGGTCCAGAACCGCGAGATACCAATCCACGGCATGACTGCTTGGCCCCGGACGGGGCACGGAAATGTCGTGAAAGGCGGGAGCGCCCTCCTTCGGGTTCTCAAGGCCGATGGTGCATTTCCCCTGGGTCAGCCAAGCGAAGAGGCCACTGCGAAAGAGCCCCTGCAGGTCCACCACCCAGTCAAACTCCATTGCCCTAAGACGGGTGATCTGCCCCAACATGTTTCCCGTCGCGGCAGGACGAAACCATCCGGCACGGGAAAAGGGAACCAGCCCGTCCAGATCCGGATCGTCTTCAAGAAGAGGCGCCAGTCCCTTTGCAATCCACCAGTGGATCTCGGCATCCGGATAGGCCAGCCGAAGATGCCTCAGGACAGGCAGGGCCTGGATCACGTCCCCGAGGGAGCTGGGCTTGAGAATGAGAATCTTCACAAAAAAAGCGCGCGCCCCGCCTGCAAGCGAAACGCGCAGCTTGAAAGGTCATCCACCACTACCGGCCGACGTCCAGACGCTCAGCCAGCCGAGGTGGCAGTCCGGCATCCAGGATTTTCTGCTTGGTGGTCTCCATGTCGTAGTCCAGACGTCTCAGCTCGATGGTGTGCTCATCCATGTCATAGATGGCATAGGTTGCCTTGGGCACCCCGTCCCGTGACTGACCGACACTGCCGACATTGACAAAGTACTTCTTGCCCTGCTCAACGTTGAACTTGGAATAGGAACCTCCACGAACCCCGGCATCCCTGACATACGCAACAGGGACGTGGGTGTGTCCGAAGAAACAGACGGAGGTGTTCTGGTAGGTGAAGCTGGCTGCGGCCGCCAGCTTGTCAAAAACGTAGCCCCACTTCCTGGGCACATCGAGGGTGGCGTGGACGATCGTGAAATTCTGCACCATCCGGAGGTATTTGAGGCCGTTCAGCCACTTGCGATCCTCATCCGTGAGCTGCTCGCGGGTCCAGATCACGGCCTGCGCCGCATGGGCATTGAAGCCGTCCAGATCCATCTCGGAACCGATGTATTCGTCATGGTTGCCCTTGACCACGGGGATGTCCATGTCACGAACCATGTCAAGGCAGGCCTTGGGATCGGCCCCATACCCCACCACATCTCCGAGGCACGCATAGTGGGTACAACCCTGCTCTTCCGAATCCTTGAGAACGGTTTGAAATGCCTCAAGATTACTATGAATATCGGCGATGATGGCGTACTTCATTTTGTGGGAATCTGAACTTTTATGAAATGATTTGAAAGCCTTTAAAGCCCCCTTTCGAGGGAGACCAGTCATCCTCCTCCTGACGAATGAAGCCAGACAGCCCGGCGTCGCGGATGGCCTGACGGAATTCCGTCAGTTCCTCCTCCTCGCCTTCAGCGACCAGTTCCACGCGTCCATCAGCCAGGTTCCGGACCGTGCCAGTCAGATCAAACCCGGTGGCCACCTGACGGCAGGTGTAGCGAAAGCCCACACCCTGGACGCGGCCAGAATAGAACACCGTCATACGTTTGATCGCCATAGCGGGAGAAACCATCTTGAGTGGTGGATGCGAAGAAAAACGATAAGCAGCCTCCTTGCCTACCGCAACACTGATTATGAACCCATCAGGCGAGGATTGGCTTCACGATGTGACCGTGTACGTCGGTCAGGCGGAAGCGTCGGCCCTGGAACTTGTAGGTCAGCTGCTCGTGGTCGATTCCCAGCAGATGAAGGATCGTGGCGTGGAAATCATGTATGTGGACGGGGTTCTCCCCCACGTTGTAACAGAAGTCATCGGTGGCCCCATGGACCGTGCCACCCTTCACACCACCACCGGCCATCCAGATCGTGAAGCATCGCGGATGATGGTCGCGGCCAAAGCTCTTGGCCGTCAGCTTGCCCTGGCAGTAGTTGGTGCGGCCGAATTCCCCGCCCCAGATCACCAGGGTGTCCTCCAGCATGCCACGCTGCTTGAGATCCTTGATCAGGGCGGCGGATGCCTGGTCGGTCTCGCGTGTCTGCCTCGGCAAGCCTCCTGGAAGTCCTCCATGCTGATCCCAGCCCTTATGATAGAGCTGAATGAACTTCACGCCCCGTTCGGCCAGTCGCCTGGCCTGTAAACAGTTGTAGGCAAAGCTTCCCGCCTTCCTGACATCGGGGCCGTAGAGATCGAGCACATGTTCAGGCTCGTCGGAGACATCGGTGGCCTCAGGGATCGATGACTGCATCCGGAAGGCCATTTCATACTGGGCGATCCGGGCCTCGATCTCGCTCTCGCCGGTCTCCTCCAGTCGCAGATGGTGCAGTTCGTTGAGGCGATCGAGCAGTCGTCCGCGGGATTCACGGCTGACTCCCTCAGGATTGTTGAGGTAGAGTACGGGGTCCTTGCCTGAGCGAAAACGAACACCTTGGAATCGCGATTGAAGAAAGCCGCTTCCCCAAAGCCTTGAAACGAGGGGCTGACCTCCCTTGTCTTTGGTCACCAGGACCACGAAGGAAGGCAGGTTCTCATTGTCCGTGCCCAGGCCATAGGAAAGCCAGGCGCCCATGCTGGGACGTCCCGGGAACATGGAACCCGTCTGCATGAAGGTGACACCCGGCCCGTGATTGATGGCTTCGGTGTGCATCGAACGGATGAAGCAGGCATCGTCGGCAACCGAAGCGGTATGCGGCAGGAGGTCGCTCAGCCAGGCACCGCCCTGCCCGTGTTGTGCGAACTTGAAGGGCGAACCTGCCAGGGGAAGGCTGCTTTGGTTGCCGGACATCCCGGTGAGACGCTGCCCCTTGCGAACCGAGGCAGGCAGTTCCTCTCCATGCATCTGGTTGAGCAAAGGCTTGTAGTCATATAGGTCCATCTGTGAGGGACCTCCACTCTGGAAGAGATAGATCACCCGCTTGGCCTTCGCCACATTGTGTGGGGACACGAGCACACCGTGGTCCACATCAGCCCTCGCGCGGCCACGGCTCATGAGGTCCGCCAAGGCGATGCCACCCAGTCCATGTCCGAAACGATTCAAAAACGAGCGTCGGCTCTGGACGTTCTCCTGCGAGCAGTTCTGGTTTCGGGAATTCATGGTCTCTTCAAGGCTTCATGACCGATTCATCATGGCTGAGCAGGGCCGTTGCAACGGCCCCAAGCGCCGCGATAAGGGTCGGGTCTTCATTCGGTTTCACAGGTCGTGCCCCGGTGCTCAACATCTTCTTCGCACCTTCGGGATCGGATTGATAAAAAAGCCGCTGCTCTTCCAGCATTTCCAGAAGGACGGCCCTTTCCCGGTCACCGGGCCGACGCCCCACCACCAGGCGGAACATCCGGATCAGCGCTGCTTCGGCCTGGCCCTCTTCCAGCTTGAGCATGCGGTCGGCCAGATGATTCGCCGCCTCGACAAACTGCGGGTCGTTCATGAAGACAAAGGCCTGAAGGGGAGTGGCCGTGGTTTCACGCTTGACGGAACAGACGTCGCGCTTGGAGGCATCCAGAGCCATCATGACCGGTGCCGGAGCCGTCCGCTTCCAGTAGGTGTAGAGGCTCCTTCGATAGAGGCCTTCACCCTTGTCCGGTTGCTGCGGCTTGAATGAAACCGCGATCTCATAGGGCTTCACAGGTTCGCCACCCACCCTGGAAACAAGCAACCCACTGACGGCCAGCGCATGGTCACGGATCATCTCGGCAGGCAGGCGGTAACGGGGTGAGCGTCCCAACAGCAGATTCTGCGGATCCTTCTTTTCCAACCCGTCCCTGCGCAGCCAGCTCTGTTGATAGGTCCGGCTCAGCACCATCTGTCGGATCAGGTGCTTGAGGTCCCATCCTGACTCGATGAAATCCACCGCGAGCCAATCCAGGAGCTCGGGATGAGTGGGAAGTTCACCCTGGCTGCCGAAATCGTTGGAGGTCTTCACGAGTCCCCGGCCGAAGAGCATCTGCCAGTAGCGGTTGACCGTGACCCTTGCCGTCAGCGGGTTGCCACGATCGAGCAGCCACTCGGTAAGCCCAAGGCGGTTCCTTGGTTGACCTGAGGGAAAGGCATGGAGTGATCCCGGGGGGCTGGCGGAGACAAGCGCACGCGGTGAATCGTAGGATCCCCGATGGAGAATGTGGGTGGGCCTGGGCTCAGGAAGCTCTCGCATCACCATGATCTCGGGAATGGCATCCAGCAGGGCATCCCTCCTTTCGCGCAGGTCATTCAGGTCAGCCAGCATCCTGCGGTAGTCCGCATCGGTCGCAGCGAGGTGCCCCTCCAACGAGGGTTGGGTCTCACGATTCGGATCAAAGATCTTCGCCACCTCGCTTGAGGAAAGCTCGCGCTCATAGATGCGCATTTCATCAACGCTGCCCCCGGTGAAACCCCGGTCCCGAAAGCGCGCACCAATGCTGACCTCGTCTCCTCCGCCACCGGTGATCTGCTTGGTCAACCGATCGCGAACCA
>CAZKNW010000162.1:0-8409 GCA_964554035.1 uncultured Verrucomicrobiota bacterium | reverse complement strand
TAATTCCAATCTTCTGATCCTGTTGGCGACCGTGATCCTGAACGTCGCCACGATGTCCCATGCGGCCGAGATCGGCAGCTCCAAGCCCAAGACTGCGGATCGCAAACCCTTTCCGGTGGTGGCTCCCGAGTCCGACGAGGGGTTGCTGAACATCAAGAAGTTCCAGATGCCTGATGGCTTCAAGATCGAGATGGTGGCCGCGGAGCCGATGCTCGCGAACCCGGTTGCCTTCTGCATTGATTGGAAAGGCGATTTCTTTGTTTCCGAAACCCACCGTTATCGCAGCAGCGTGCTCGATATCCGGCATTACATGTTCATGCTGGAGGACGATCTGAAGGCGCGGACCGTTGAGGACCGCATCGCGATGGGGCAGAAGCACTTTGGCAAGGAGGCGGACCAGCTTTCCATCGAGTCGGAACTCGTTCGTTACATCCAGGACACCGACGGGGATGGCTTTGCCGACAAGTCGACGATCTATGCCGATGATTTCAGCACCGCCCTTGATGGCATTGCATCGGGTGTGCTTGCGAGGGATGGCAAGGTCTACTTCACGAACATCCCGAACCTATGGGAGCTGGAGGACAAGGATGGCGATGCCAAGGCTGAGTTGCGCAAGTCGCTGAGCTTCGGTTACGGCGTCCGCTTCAGCTACACGGGGCACGACATGCACGGTTTGGCGATCGGGCCCGACGGCAAGCTCTATTTCTCCTTTGGAGACCGCGGTGCCAACGTCACGACCCGCGAGGGCAAGCAGTTGGCCTTGCCGGATGAAGGGGCGGTGTTTCGGTGCAATCTGGATGGGACGGAAATGGAAATCGTGCATACGGGGCTGCGGAACCCGCAGGAACTGGCCTTCGACAATTTCGGCAATCTCTTCACTGGTGACAATGACTGCGACAATGGGGACAGCGAGCGCTGGGTCCAGATTGTGGAGGGTGGAGAGAGCGGCTGGCGGGTCGGTTATCAGCATGCTCCCCTCGGCAAGGCAGGGCAGTGGATGTCCGAGGATCTTTGGAAACCCCAGTTCAAGGGACGTGCAGCCTACCTTCTGCCACCCCTGGCTAACATCATGGATGGACCATCCGGAATCACCTTTGATCCGGGAACCGGATTGCCCGGCAGCCTGAAGGACCACTTCTTCGTGACCCACTTCAAGGGAACGGCCTCCCGAAGCGGCATCAGCACCTTCAAGCTGGAGCCCAATGGGGCCTCCTTCAGCGTGGGTGAGCAGAAGCAGTTCATCTGGGCCTGTCTGCCAACCGATGTGGACTTTGGCTACAACGGCAGCATGTATTTCAGTGACTGGCACCACGATTGGCCCAAATCCTCACGCGGTCGCATCTACCGTCTCTACCATCCTGAAGCGGCTGCGGATCCTGTTGCCGCCGAGGTCAAGAAGCTGTTTGCGGAAGGCTTCCGTCAGCGGAAGGTGAAGGATCTTGTTTCACTGCTCGGCCACCAGGACAGGCGTGTCCGGCAGGAAGCCCAGTTCACCCTGGTCGACAAGGGAGCGCGGAAGGATCTCGAGAAGGTGATCAAGACCAGCAAAAACCGCTTTGCACGGTTGCATGCGGTCTGGGGCATCGGGCAGACGGGGCGTGAGGACAGCGTGAACGTCAAGGCCCTGCTTCCCTTTTTGAAGGACTCGGATGCCGAGATCCGTGCCCAGGTTGCCAAGGTCATCGGCGATGCTGGATACAAGGCCGAGGATGAACTGATCAGAGCCCTCCAGGACAAGGAGAACCGCGTCCGGTTCTTTGCGGCGCAGTCGCTTGGCAAGATCGGCAGCCGAAAGGCCGTTGGGCCTCTGGTTGAAATGATCCGGGAGAATGCGGATCGTGATCTTTATCTCAGACATGCCGGGGTGATGGGGCTTCTTGGAATCGATCGTGGAGCGCATGTGGCACCCCTGGCCAGCGATGAGAACCGCTCGGTCCGCATGGCTGCCTTGCTGGTGATGCGCCGGACCCTTGCTCCGGAGATTGCATCGTTTCTCAATGACAAGGATCCCCTTCTTGTTTTGGAGGCGGCACGAGCCATCAATGATGTGCCGATCGTGGCAGCCTATCCGCAGTTGGCCGCATTGGTGAACAAGCCGGAAGCCGTGTCGACCCTGGGAGATGACATTCCGGGTATTCCTGACCTCGGAAGGCCCTTGATGCTTCGTGTCGTGAATGCGGCCTTCCGCAATGGGGAGAAGCAGAATGCGGTGGAGTTGGCTGCATTGGCGGCAGACGACAAGGCCATGGCCATCGGTCGAACCGAGGCACTGAATGGACTGGCAACCTGGGCGCGCCCCTTCCAACGGGACAGGATCGTGGGCGTTTACCGTCCTCTCCCCAATCGTGAGCAGCGAGTCGCCATCCAGGCCCTTGAGCCCCAGGTGGCCAAGATCCTTTCATCTGGCAATTCCGAGGTGATCGAAGGTGCCAGCAAGGCCGTCGCTTCACTCAAGATCAAGAGTGCCGGGCCTGCCCTTCTGGCGGCTGTGGCGAAGGAGTCCCTTTCAGTTGATGCGCGTGTGGCTGCGATTGAGGCGTTGGGCGAGCTGGAGCACGAGTTGCTCGGCAAGGCGGTGGAGATCGCACTCGACGCAAAGCAGGATGGCCTGAAAAAGGCAGGTGCGGCGCTGGTTTCCTCGCTCAAGTCGGGCAATGCCATTCCGGTCCTCTCCAAGCTGCTGGAATCCGGCGGTCGCGGTGAGCAGCAGGGTGCGCTTGCGGCACTCGCCAAGGTGAAGTCCGCCGAGGCGGAGGCCATCCTGTCGGACTGGCTGGACAAGTTGAAGAAGGGCGAGGTGAAGGCAGGGATCCAGCTCGAGGTGCTCGAGGCGGCCTACAACAGTCCCTTCGAGACGCTGAAGGCCAAGGCACAGGCCTATGAGCAGTCGCTTTACTCCGGAGGAGATGAGCTCGCTCCGTTCAAGATGTCGCTCTGGGGTGGGGACCGGAAGGCAGGTGAAAAGGTCTTCCTTGAGAAGGTCGAGACCCAGTGCGTCCGCTGTCACAAGTGGAAGGGGCAGGGTGGGGACGTGGGGCCCGCCATGGACGGAATTGCCAAGAAGCAGAGCCGGGAGTACCTGCTGGAATCGGTGGTTCTTCCCAGCAAGAAGATCGCCGAAGGCTTCGAGAACCTGGTGATCCGCACCAAGGATGGAGGTTACTATGCCGGTATGTTCAAGAAGGAGACGGACACCGAATTGACGATCAATGCACCGGAAGAGGGACTGACCACCATCAAGAAGGCGGACATCGAGTCCCGCGAACAGGGCCTTTCCGGCATGCCTGCAGGAATGGGCTACATCCTCTCGAAGCGTGAGCTTCGCGACCTGATGGCCTTCCTGACCTCACTGAAGTAGGTGCCGAAATATCAATCATGGAAACCGTGGGGTCCTTGGAGCCCACGGTTTTTTTGTGCTTCTTAGAGGTGGTTTGACCGGAAAGTGATTGAATCCCCGGGCAGGGCACTGCGTTAATGCCGGAAACACCCCATAACCCCCTTTCATGATGATGCGCCTCCTCTTGCTTTCCAGCCTGGTCCTCTCCCATGTCGCCTTCGCCGAAGAGCGTCCGAACATCCTCTTTGCCTTTGCCGATGACTGGGGCCGGCATGCAAGCGTCTACGCGGAAGTGGATGGTCCGGGATCGGTGAATGATGTGATACAGACTCCGCATTTCGACCGCGTGGCGAAGGAAGGAGCCCTTTTCAAGCATGCCTTTGTCACGGCTCCCTCCTGCACGCCCTGTCGGAGTTCCATCCTTTCGGGGCAATACTTCTTCCGGACGGGTCGCGCGGCGATCCTGCAGGGAGCCATCTGGGACGAGAAGATTCCGGCCTATCCATTGCTCCTGAAGGAGGCCGGTTACCACATTGGTGAAACCTACAAGGTATGGAGTCCCGGAACGCCTGTGGATGCTCCTTATGGTGCCGGGAAGTATGGCTACCAGCAGGGTGGAAGCCGTTTCAACACCTTCTCCCAGAACGTCACCCGCATGATGCAGTCGGGCAAGAAAATGGACGAGGCGAAGCAGGTGCTCTTTGACGAGGTGGAGAAGAACTTCGATCTCTTTCTCAAGGACCGCAAGGAGGGAGAGCCCTTCTGTTACTGGTTTGGACCCACGCTTGTCCACCGCAAGTGGACCAAGGGATCCGGCAAGGAACTGTGGGGGATTGATCCGGATGGATTGAAGGGGAAGATGCCGGAGTTCCTTCCTGACGTTCATGAGGTTCGTGAGGACCTTGCAGACTACTTTGGCGAAGTTGTCGCCTTTGATGCGGCGCTTGGGCTCCTGATGAAGCGGCTTGAGAAGGATGGTGAACTCGACAACACCATCATCGTGGTGAGTGGCGATCACGGGGCACCCGGCTTTCCAAGGGGCAAGTGCAACCTTTACGACTTTGGTACGGGCGTTCCACTGGCGATACGGTGGGGCAAGGGCAATGGGGGGCGTGTCCTGGAGGACTTTGTGAACCTCATGGATCTGGCACCCACCTTTCTGGAGGCGGGTGGCGTGGAGGTGCCCAAGGTCATGACGGGTCGAAGCCTTATGCCGGTGATCCAGTCGAAGCAGAAGAGGGGACTGGTGGACAAGAAGCGCAGCTGGGTGGTTACCGGGCGTGAAAGACATGTGGCCGGAGCGCGGGCGGGGAACCTTCCCTATCCGCAGCGTGCCCTTCGCACCAAGGATTACCTCTACATCCACAACTTCCGTCCGGATCGCTGGCCGATGGGGGATCCGACCGGTGTGGCGGCGAATGAACATACGGCGGAGGCGCTGACCGAAAACACCTTTGCAGCATTCGGTGACTTCGACTCCAGTCCGACCAAGGCCTGGATGATCCTGAACCGCAACAAGGAGGGCTACCAAAGGGCCTACGAGCTGGGATTCGGAAAACGTCCCAAGGAGGAACTCTACATCCTGGCCAAGGATCCCGACCAGGTGAACAACGTTGCCGGCGAGCAGGAGTATGCGGAGATCCAGAAGGAGCTGAGGCAGCGGCTGATGAGGATATTGAAGCAGGCTAAGGATCCGCGGGTGACCGGCGATGGCATGACCTTCGAGAAGTCTCCCTACACGGATCCCTATGTTCGTGCGCCGAGGAAGAAGAAGTAGTCCGCTGATTCCAACCAGCATTGCGGAAAGGGCACCGAAGCATGAAGTATCGTCGATTTGGCAGGACCGGGCTGCAGATGCCGGTGATCTCGTGTGGTGGCATGCGCTACCAGTACAAGTGGGAGGATGTGCCTGAGGCCGATGTCCCGAAAAAGAATCAGGAAAACCTCGAGGCCACCATCCGGCGGGCTGTGGAACTGGGCATCAACCACATCGAGACGGCACGTGCCTATGGTTCCTCCGAGATGCAGCTCGGGCATGTGCTGCCGCATTTTCCCCGTGAGGAACTGATTGTTCAGACAAAGGTCCGGCCCTTTGCCACCCAAGACGAGTTCTTCCGAACCTTCGAGAAGTCACTGAAGTACTTGAAGCTCGATCACGTGGATCTTCTCTCGCTGCACGGCATCAACGACCACAAGTATCTCGACTGGTCGTTGAAGAAGGGTGGTTGCATCGAGGCGGCACAGAAGCTTCAGGATCAGGGTCTTTGCCGACACATCGGGTTCTCCACCCATGCGACGCCGGACGTCATCATGGAGGCCATCCGGACAGACGCGTTCTCCTACTTCAATGTCCACTGGTATTTGGTGAACGACCTCAACTGGGACACCATCGTTGAGGCCGCAAGACGGGACATGGGCGTCTTCATCATCAGTCCGAACGACAAGGGGGGCAAACTCTACGATCCACCACCCAAGCTGGTGGACCTGTGCCGTCCCCTCACCCCGATGCAGTTCAATGACCTTTATTGCCTGGCGAGGCCCGAGGTGCACACCCTTTCCTGCGGTGCGTCGTGTCCCGATGATTTTGACGAGCACATCGCAGCTCTTGAATTCTACGACCGGATTGGAGAATCCATCGGCGACATTGAAACCGGTATTCGGAAGGTGCTCGAGGAAACCCATGGCAGGGACTGGATGGAAGGCTGGTGGAAGGGGATTCCTGAATACTTTGAGCTGCCAGGCAACATCAATGTGGTGGAGATTCTCAGGCTTTGGACCTATGCCAAGGCCCTCGACATCGATGCCTGGGCAAAGATGCGCTACAACCTTCTGGGGCAGGCAGAGGACTGGTTTCCCGGTATCAATGCGGCCAGTTTCAATGCGGCCAGGATGAGGGAGGCGTTGAAGGAAAGCGTTTTCGCTGATCGGATTCCTGGCATCCTGGAAGAGGCGCATCAGCGCTTCTTCGAAGGCCCGGTGAAACGGTTGAGCCAGTCATAGCGATCTCTATTAACAGAGGTTGAGTTTCGACTCCTTCGTGGTCCGGGGCTGTTCTTTCGGGATTGGGACATGCGTTGATTGGGAAAAGGTGGTGTAGGAGGTTCCGAGGTTTCTTCAAATTAATATTAACCGAGCGTTGGTATTTGTCGTTGTTGTGATTCCATGGAGTGCCTTTGCCAATGAGTGAATCCGCCTGCCAATCCCACCTGATGTTCCTCTATGGGGGGGACGTATTGCATTGCCTGCTGGAGGGTTCTCTCTCTCGCATCTCGATCAATCAGGCGTTGAAGCGGTGCCTCGCTCTCCTCAAGAAGCATCCTGAGGTATCGTATCTTGTTTTTGATGTGGAAGATGCAAAGGCCTCGGGTTTGTCGGTGATCGACATTCGGCAGTTGGTGGAGGATTCGAGGAGCCTGTTTCGGGTGGCTCCGAAGCTGGTGATACTGGGGGTGGCCTCGCTTGATCTGGAGTTCGGACTCATGCGGATGTGGGATTCCATGGTGATGGCACCCCGCATTGGAGTGCATCCGGGGCAGGTTGTCCTCTTCCGGGATCGCATGGACACCTTCAAGCATCTGAGCGCCCGTCTCTCGTGGATCATGGTCCAGAGAAACCGGGGAAGGGTCGTGGTCGGGGAGGGGTCGGTGTTGGATGAGGCGCCCTAGGTCCAATTCTCTGGAGGGCCCCACCGATGCTCACGGGCCCGGACGGTGACGGGATCCGGGGTGGGAACGAGGTTTGTTCGGCTTTCTTGTCCTGCAGAGGGGATTTGGCATCAAGAAAGGTCCCGGGACGTCGATATACCATCTGGAGCATTCCATGATGGAATGCCGGACCCATACATGGATGTATATGTCTTCATCTCCGGATACTTCAGATTCCTGGCCTGAACAGCTTCAGGTCTGGATGAGCGGGCTCCCGGGAACGGGAAGGAGGATCCTCATCCTCGCCCTGATCTTCATGGGCGCCGGAACCCTTCTCTGGACCTGCAGCTTCGCCCTTTCCTACTTCATCGAGGTGGAACGCATGAAGAGAGGCCTCGAAAAGGAGGCGGAACAGGTGTTTGACTGGTTTGAGGCCGGGAGCACCGGGGCCGAGCTCGAGATTCGTTTTCCCGACCTGATCCGGGTTGAAGGCATGGGGACGAATGATATGGCCGCTCAATTCGGTTCTCCCAGGGAAGCCGCAGTTCCCAAGGTCAAGGATCCGGTGACGGGTCGCTTTGAGGTCAGCTGGGAGAGGTATGACCTGATCCATCCCATCTTCAAGAAGGGCAAATACAAGGGCTATGTGCAGATCCGCCGGGACGCCGATGAACTTCAGGCCATGGTGGGCCTCCAACTGGTTCTCGGCTTGGGCATGACAGCGGGCGGCCTGCTTCTGGCCGTGTTTCTGGGTGGGCGGCTTCCTTTCTCTTCTGAAGTTGAAGGGGAGGTTGTAAGGGTCTTGGATCGCATCTCAATTGAGAGGAACTTCCGTTCGCGGCTCAAGAAGGGGGATTGCGGAGGCAGCGTTGTGCTTGTGGATGCCATCAACCGGCTTCTTGAATCCTGTGAGGTGTATGAGGGCGAGCTGGAGGGACTGCTGGAGAATCTGGAGGAACGGGTCGATGTCAGTGAGGAGGCCTTGAGGTTGGAGGTTTTGGACCGGTCCCTTGTCGAGAAGGAACTTCTGAATGCCAAGGAGATCGCAGAGAACGCCAACCGGTCCAAGAGTGAGTTCCTCGCCAACATGTCCCACGAGATCAGGACACCGATGAACGCCATCGTTGGAATGACGGGTCTTCTCCTCGATACCAACCTGACCCATGAGCAGAGGGAATGCGCGCAGATGGTCAGCAACTCGGCCGACTCACTCCTGGCGTTGTTGTGCGACATCCTCGACTTCTCGAAGATCGAGGCGGGCAAGATGGAGTTCGAGCATATCCCTTTCTGCCTCGACAGCGCCATCGAGGACGCCACCGACATGCTGGCCCACAAGGCACAGAGCAAGGGCGTCGAGGTGGTCCACTGGATAGACCCGAAGGCACCCACGAAAGTTTTTGGAGATCCCACCCGTGTCCGTCAGGTTGT
>CAZKNW010000161.1:0-8427 GCA_964554035.1 uncultured Verrucomicrobiota bacterium | reverse complement strand
CCACCAACGACGCTCCTGGATGCCGGTCAGCTCCTCGAGCTGTCCTTCGGAAAAATGAAACTTGCGGTACATCGGCTCCAACCGCTCCTCCAGTTCCTCGGAGGACACGACGACAGGAGCCAATTCATAGGCAAGGCTGCTGATGACGACTTTCGAATAGCTCGGCATGACTGCAAAAGAAAAAGCCTAGCGTTCCCGTTCCGTTCCGTCACGAACTCCGTTGCCACCCGACGGGCGACCAAGCACCCAGACAACCAAGGCCCCCGAACCCGACTTCTCCCAAGAACACGGAACAAAAGAAGATCCGCAACGAGTATTTGGCTATTTGGGCATTTTGATTATCCTCCGCCCATGCCGTTGTACGAGTATGAAGTCTGTGATCCTGCGGGATGCAAGGTGTGTGGAGGCACCTTTACCCTGCACAGGCCCCTTTCTGCCGAGGAGTTGAAAAAATGCCCGGCCTGCAAGAAGCCGGTCAAAAAGCTCATCTCCTCCTTCAGCACGCCGACCCACCTAAAGCCCCTTTCCATCTCGGACGCCAAAAACGCCGGCTTCACGGTGCTCAAGAAGACCAGCAAGGGGGAGTACGAAAAGCAATGAGGAAGGGGCAGATCACCCTCCTGCCAACCTTCCAAGTCCCTGAAAATCGGATATTTGCGCCAATTCAAAGACGCAATCGATAACGTGATTAGTCTTGACCGGGGAAACACCCGAGGCGTTGAATGCCGTCTTATCTAACGGGCTTCATGGTATCCCAAATTAAAAGCTTGTTCTCCAATGATATCGGTATCGATCTCGGAACGGCCAATTCGCTAGTTTACGTTCGGGATCAGGGCATCGTCTTGAGGGAACCTTCTGTCGTCGCCATACAGGCTGGTACCACCAATGTCCTCGCCGTCGGCGAGGAGGCCAAGCGAATGCTCGGCCGTACCCCAGGCAACATCATCGCCATTCGTCCCATGAAGGACGGCGTAATCGCGGACTTCGAAATCACCGAGTCCATGCTGCGACACTTCATCCAGAAGGTTCATCACAGGAAGCTGATCGCACCCAGGGTCGTGGTGGCAGTTCCCTCAGGCATCACCGAGGTGGAGAAACGAGCCGTCAAGGACTCCGCAACCCATGCGGGCGCAAGGGAGGTCTACCTCATCGAACAACCCATGGCTTCAGCCATCGGCGTAGGACTGCCGGTGCATGAGCCCGCGGGCAACATGATCGTGGACATCGGGGGTGGCACCTGCGAGATAGCCATCATCTCCCTGGCAGGCATTGTCTTCAGCCGCAGCCTGCGCGTGGGTGGGGACGAATTCGACGAGACGATCATTGGGCACATGAAGCGTGCACACAACCTGATGATAGGTGAACGCATGGCGGAGGAGATCAAAATCCGTATAGGATCCGCCTTCCCTCTGGAGCAGGAGCTGACCCTCGAGGTCAAGGGGCGCGACCTCAGCGCCGGTCTGCCAAAGACCATCACGGTCCGCTCAGAGGAAATCCGGGAATGCCTGAAGGAACCACTGACAAGCATTCTCGAATCTATTCGAATCACACTGGAACGCTGCCCACCTGAACTCTCTGCCGACCTGGTCGACCGCGGAATCGTGGTCGCGGGCGGAGGTGCCCTGTTGCGCGGAATCGACCGGCTCATTGCCGAGGAAACCGGCCTCCCGGTCAACATCGCGGACGATCCCCTCACCGCCGTGGCGGAGGGAACCGGCCGCGTGCTGCACGAACTGCAGTTCCTGAAATCCGTAGCCTCCAGCAGCTCATGACCGATTTCGAACCCTTTTCTCCTCCCCCCTGCGTTCATCCCGTCCGTCACGGGATGAACCATGTTTAAACGGCCGCAATACATAGCCTTTGCCCTGGTGCTGGTCCTGGTGTTGGTTCTCCTGAACCTGCCCAAGGGAGCGGCCACCCAGCTCAAGCTCGCCATTGGCGGTCTCTTTCTTCCCCTTTTTGGTGCCAACAGCAGCGTGCAAACCGCAACGGACCGCGCCGACAAGGCACTGACCCCCCGCGATGTCCTGGTCCAGGAACTCAGGACGCTCGAAAAGGAAAACCAGAAGCTTCGGATCCGGAACTCCCAGGCTGATGCCATCCAGCGGGAGAATGATCGACTCCGGAGACTCGTCCGCTGGAAGGAACAGCAACCCTGGCAGATGCTCCTCGCCCGGGTGGTCGGACGCGATCACGCCAACTGGTACCGGATGATCCACATCGATGTCGGTGGGCGCAACCAGATCAAGGAAGCCATGCCCGTGATGTCCATCCGAGGACTGGTGGGCCGTGTGATCCAGGTCGGGTATACCCGGTCCCAGGTGGTGCTCCTCGGTGATCCGAACTGCCGGGTCCACGTTGAGGTGCTGGACCCTGAGGGTCGTGAGGTGGTGGACTCCGGGATCCTTGGACCCTCCTCTGAAACCCTCGCCAATCCCCACATCGTCAGCCTGACCTATCTTTCCGGCACAGGACGGCTGGAACGGGGACAGGCCGTGATCACCAGTGGCCTGGGAGGTGTCTATCCCAAGGGAATTCCGGTTGGCAAAATCGTCCAATCCTGGGCGGAAAGCGACGGACTGCGAGGTGAAGCGCAGGTCGAACTTCACGCCAATGCTGCCACACTGGAGGAAGTCTGGGTGATCAAGCCATGAACCGATTCAGCTACATCGTGGTGCTCTGCATCATCTTCATCGGCATCTTCCTGGCTACGGTCATCAATACACCCCGCGAATGGCTCGGTGCCCAGTTCGAGATCACGCCCTTGATCGTCGCCTACGTGGCCCTGAGGGGCTCCGCAGGTGAAGCCGCCTTTGCCGCCGCCTTTGGAGGACTGTTCCTGGATTCGCTTTCGATGAACCCTTTGGGCATCAGTATTCTCCCCCTGTTCCTGATCGCGGTCGTGCTGCAATCAAGCAAGGAGATCATGGTGGTCAACTCCACCTACACCCAGTTTATCGTCGGCCTTTGCGCAGGAGCCGCCTCACCGGTGCTGACCATGTTCATGATGCTCCTCGTCGACGGCCCAGAACCCATGTTGGGCTGGGTCACGCTTTGGCACCTGACCTGGCTATCACTTCCCTGCGGCCTGCTGTCTCCAATTCTGTTCAAGACCATGGACAGACTCGATGGTATGCTGACCTATCCCTCCTATCCCCAGATTTCCGAATCCATGGTGAGTGGGAACCGGCAAATCAAACGTGGAAAACACTGATCGATGCTGATTTTTGACCAGTTCAAACGAAGCGAACAGGAACTGCGCCTCCTGGCCTTCGGTGTTTTCCTCGGACTGCTGGTCCTGCTCAGCGGACTCTGGTATGTGCAGATCTTCTCGACGAAGAAATACCAGGCCAGCCTCGAAAGCCAGAGCTACCGATCCGTCAGCATTCCCGCCGTCAGGGGGCGCATCTTTGATCGCAATGGTGCCATCCTCGCCGAGAATCGCCCCAGCTACAGCATCAACCTCTACATCGAGGAAATCCGCGGTGAGTTCAGCCCCGTCTACCGGGAACTCAAAGCGAAGTTCAGGAAGGAAAACCCCGACGTGGAGATCGACTACGACGTGATCAGCAGCCTGGGCAGGAAGGCACGGTTCGAGGTGGTGAAGCAAAAGGTGGCTTCGGTAGCCGGGGTCATCGGTCGCGAGATCGACGTCAAGGAACGCGACTTCAACGAACACTACCGGAGCAAGACGGCCCTACCCTTCACCATCGTGGAGGACTTGTCGCAGAAGGACATCGCACGTTTCTACGAACGCCCTCTCGACCACACCGGCATCGACATCGATCTCCAGCCCGCCCGCTGGTATCCCTATGAGTCCACGGCGGCGCACGTGCTTGGACACCTCAAGCGTGACACCTACATCGCTCAGGACGAGGACGACGAAACCTTTGACTACCATCTATCCGGCCTGCGCGGCGTGGTCGGGATCGAGGGCAAGCTCGACTCACAATTGAGGGGAATCGCCGGCGGCAAAGCCGTTCTCGTCAACAACCTGGGATACCGCGTCAACGAGACGGTCTGGCTTCCGTCCGAGCCCGGCGACGATGTCTACCTCACCCTCGATGTCGAGATCCAGCAGATCGCCGAAAAGGCGCTGCTTACCATCGGGTCCCACGTCCGTGGAGCGGTGGTGGTGATGAACCCGCAGAACGGAGACATCCTCGCCATGGTCTCGGCGCCTACCTTCAATCCAAATGACTTCCCGGGAATATCGACCGAGAGCTACTCGGAACTGAACGACCCCAAGACGCGGGCGTTCTACAACCGGGCATCCCAGGAAATCTACCCACCAGGCTCCACCTTCAAGATCGTGACCGCCCTCGCGATCCTCGATGCAGGCGTGGCCACACCCGACACCACCTACCAGGGACTCGCAGCCTACCCGATCGGAAGAGGCATCAAGTGCACGGCCGCTCCACGTGTCTATGACCTGAAGAGTGCCTTCGCCATTTCCTGCAACTGCTACTTCATCCACCACGCACTCGAGGCACGGGCGGCCAGCCTCGTCGGCATGGGTCATCGCCTGTTCCTTGGGGAAAGGACACGCATCCCCACCATGCAGGACAGCGCAGGTGCCTTCCCCTCCATGGAACGGGTCAGGACCCGGTGGTTTGACGGTGACACCGCAAACCTCGCCATCGGCCAGGGTCCCGTTGCCATCACCCCTCTCCAGATGGCCGTGATCACCAGCACCATCGCCAACGGCGGCACCATCTACTGGCCACGCCTGATCTCGAGGATTTCCCCACCCAACAACCTGACCGGCCGATTGCCGAGGGAGTTTGCAACAGGACGGATCCGTGGCGAACTCGGCGTGGATCCCAGGCATGTCCGAACCATACAGGAGGCCATGTATGACGACATCTACACCCCTATCGGCACCGGCAAGAGCGCCGCTGTCGAGGGCATGAAGATCGGAGGCAAGACCGGGACGGCCGAGGTCAAGAAGGGCCGGACCCTGGTCGACAAGATCGTCTGGTTCACCTCTTTCGGTTCCCTTTCAGCCGACAAGCCGCCCGCTTACGCAATCACCGTGGTCGTGGAAAGCGGCGGCTCGGGCGGAAAGACCTGCGCGCCGGTCGCCGGCAGGATCTACAAGGGCATCCAGGAGCTTCACAACCGCCGGGTTTCCCGCATCGACACCACCTTGAACTGATGGCAACCGGAATCAGAGACAACGACCCGAAGATCGACTGGCTTTTCATTGGAAGCCTGGTCGCGTTACTGATGATTGGCGTCGCCTTCATCTATAGCGCCACCATGGTCAACGAGTCGGTTGCCAGCCTGCCCTGGTGGAAGCAACCCCACATCCGCCAGATCGTCTGGGCCATTATCGGCCTTGCCGGAGCCTCTTTTGTCTGCCTGATCGACTATCACGTGCTGGCCCGGTTTTCCCTGCTCGCCTACTGGGGCTGCATCATCCTTCTGGCCCTTGTCCTGGTTCCCTTCATCGGCTACGAACAGTATGGGGCGCGACGCTGGCTGAACCTCGGCGTCTCCACACTGCAGCCCTCGGAGTTCGCCAAGCTGGCCTTCATCCTGGCGATGGCCCACTTTCTCAGCCGTCCCGTCGACGAACTGCGCCAACCCCACGTCTTTGCCAAGGGCCTCGGACTCGGGGCGCTTCCGTTCATGCTAATCATGGTGGAACCCGACCTTGGATCAGCCCTCCTGTTCGTCCCGATCGTCCTGGTGATGATGTTCGTGGCTGGCGCCCCCAAGCGCTATCTCCTTCGCATCGTCGGCTGGTCCGGACTGCTCGGCACCCTGATGATCCTGAACATTCTCTTTGCCCCAGGCCCTTTCCAGATCAAGCTGGAGGAATACCAGAGGCGGAGGCTACTCGTCTATTTCAACCAGGATTTCGCCGGGCCCAACGCCTCACCCGAGGAAAAGAAGAAGGCCCGCGCCGAGCAGCGCAAATATTCCTACAATGTACGTCAGGCCATGATCTCGGTCGGCTCAGGCGGCGCGTGGGGCAAAGGATTTCGCCAGGGAACCCAGACCTCCCTCGGCTATCTGCCACGTGGCGTGGCACACAACGACTTCATCTTCTCCGTCATCGCGGAGGAGAAAGGGTTTATCGGTAGTGTGGTGGTCCTAGGACTCTACACCATCGTTCTCTTTTCCGGCATACGAGTGGCCGGACAGGCACGCGATCGCCTGGGAAAAATCATGGCGGCAGGAGTGGTGACACTCTTCTTCAGCCAGATCTTCATCAACATCGGAATGAACATCCGACTCATGCCCGTGACCGGGGTGCCCCTGCCATTGCTAACCTATGGTGGCTCATCGGTACTCAGTTCGTTGATCGCGGCGGGCCTCATTCAAAACATACACCTATATAGAAAGGCATACTGATCATGAGTGAATCAGGAAACAACAGACGACGCAGCAGCCGTCGTGGAGGTGGCCGGAGTTTCCGGCCCAAGAAGGGCGTCCAGAACCTGAGCAAGAAGCAGGAGAAGGAAGCGGTCGACGCACGCGCCGAAATCGTGGGGGACAAACCCTCCGAAGAGTTCATCTTCGCATCCGAAGACAAGCACTTGCGCGAGATCGAACGCGCCGAGGACAAGGCGGCAGGCGTTGCGCCTGAAAAGCGTGAACGCCGCAGCCGCAACCGCGGTCGTGGCAGGGGCAAAGGCAAGGGCACCCGGCAGGAAAACCAGGAGGAAGAGAAGCCGAAGCACGATCCCGTGCCGGTTCCCGACCCGGAGCCCAAAGGGATCGTCAACAAGGTCAAGGCCTCGGCCAACAAGGTGATCAAGAAGGTGAAGGAAATCATCAAGCCCGACACCCGCCCACACAAGGAGGTCATCATCAACTCCGAGTCCCTCGAGACACGCGTCGCCCTTCTGGAGGAAGGCGTGCTTGAGGACTTCGCAATCGAGCGCACCAACGAGGAACGGATCGTGGGCAGCATCTTCAAGGGCAAGATCAAGAACCTTGAGGACGGACTGAAGGCCGCCTTCGTCGACATTGGCTACGAGAAGAATGCGTTCCTCCATTACTGGGACATCATTCCCTCCAACCTCGACAGCGGCGTAGAAGTCGTGGACAGGGGCAAGAGTCGCAAGGGCAAACGGGAACGCCCGAAGATCACGCAGAAGGACATCCCAACAGTCTATCCTCCTGGAAGCGAAATCATCGTGCAGGTGACCAAGGGTCCCATCGGAACCAAGGGCCCCCGCATCACCACGCACCTCGCAATCCCCGGCCGATACCTGGTCCTCCTTCCCTACGCCGACATGAGCGGTGTATCGCGGAAGATCGAGAACAACGTGGAACGCGGGCGTCTCAAGAATATCGTGCGCGAACTCAACATTCCCGACGGAATGGGCGTCATCGTCCGCACCGCCGGTGAAGGCCAGCAGAAACGCTACTTCATCCGGGACCTCGCCCTCCTCGTCGAGGAGTGGAAACAGATCCAGCACAAGATCGACACCCAGAAGCCGGCCACCTGCGTCTTCCGGGAGCCCGACCTCGTGGAAAGGACCGTCCGTGACTTCCTGACCGAGGACATCAAGCGTGTGGTCGTCGACAATGCGCCCGACTTCGAGAGAATCACCGACCTGATCGGCAAGATCTCGAAGCGGTCCCTCGACAAGCTCAAGCTCTACCAGGAATCCACCAGCATCTTCGACCGTTTCGGGATTGCACGACAGCTGGAAAGCACCTTCTCAAGGAAGGTCAACCTCAGGAGTGGCGGCTATCTGATGATTGATGAAACCGAGGCGCTCGTGACCATCGACGTGAACACGGGCAGTCACAAGAACCAGAACGACCAGGATTCCACCATCTTCCGGGTGAACCAGGAGGCGGCCGACGAAATCTGCCGCCAGCTTCGCCTTCGCAACATGGGTGGACTGATCGTGCTGGACTTCATCGACATGCGCTCACGCCGCGACCAGAATTCCATCTACCAGCAGATGAAGCGTCTGCTGAAGAAGGACAAGGCCAAGACCCACACCCTTCCCATCTCCCCTCTCGGTCTGATGGAGATGACCCGGCAAAGACACTCCGAGAGTGTGAGGGACGCGGTCTACCAGAACTGCCACTACTGCAAGGGCCGGGGCAAGGTAAAGAGTCCGTTGACCATGTCCGTGGAGATCCAGCGCAAGCTTCAGGAGATCCTCAAGAAACGCCAGAGGGACACCACCGACTTCCAGTTGAAGATCGTTGTCAACGAGCGCGTTCTGGAACGACTCAGGAAGGAAGATGAGCAGCTAATGATCGAGATGGAGAAGAAATTCTACGGCAAGCTGAGCTTCCGCTCCGACCCGGAATTCCACACGGAGCAGTTCAGTATCGTCAACGCGTTGACCAACGAGGAGCTCGCAGCTTCCTCCCAGTAGTTTTCCTGCAGGAAAACGGATCCATTCAAGGCGCAGGGTCGGAAGATCCTGCGCCTTTTTACATCTTCAG
>CAZKNW010000160.1:0-8444 GCA_964554035.1 uncultured Verrucomicrobiota bacterium | reverse complement strand
GCTCGGGGCACGCGTTGTGGACGTTAAGGAAAAGGGATACGGGAGTGCCTTGAAAGGTGGGATCGAGGCTTCCCTGGGTCGGTATGTCGTCATGGGGGACTCGGATGACTCCTATGATTTCTCGAATCTCATGCCCTTCCTGGAGCAATTGCGCGAGGGTGCCGACCTGGTGATGGGGAATCGTTTCCGTGGTGGAATTGCAGAAGGGGCCATGCCGCCGTTGCATCGTTACCTGGGCAATCCCGTGCTGACCGGCATCGGGCGGGTTTTCTTCAACAGCCCTGCTGGCGATTTTCACTGTGGCCTCCGTGGTTTTTCCTGGGAGGCCTATTCCAAGATGGGCCTCCGGACCACGGGTATGGAATTCGCGAGTGAGATGGTCGTGAAATCCACTCTCAAGGGGCTGGATGTGCGGGAGGTACCCACAACCTTGTCACCGGATGGAAGAAGTCGTCCTCCCCATCTGCGCAGCTGGCGTGATGGATGGCGGCATCTTCGGTTCATGCTGCTCTTCAGTCCGCGATGGCTCTTCCTGTATCCCGGGTTGTTCCTGATCCTGATGGGGTTGCTGCTCGGTCTTTGGCTTCTGCCGGGGCCCCAACAACTGGGCGGACTGACGCTGGACGTCCACACTCTGGTCTACGCTGCGGCGATGGTGCTGATTGGATTCCAATCCGTCCTTTTCGCGATGTTCACCAAGGTCTTTGCCGTAACCGAGGGACTTCTTCCCAAGGACCCCAGGTTCCTCAAGGTCTTCGACCACATCACCCTCGAGACAGGCATCATCGGAGGACTGATCCTGATCCTGGCCGGACTGGCAGGGACGGGCTTTGCGGTTGCACAGTGGAGTTCTGTTTCCTTTGGTGATCTTCAGCCCTCCTCCGTGCTTCGACTCGTCATTCCTTCGGCCACTTCACTCGCGCTGGGATGCCAGGTGGTGCTGGCGAGTTTCTTCCTGAGTGTGCTTGGATTGAAACGGCAATGAGCCTCGTAGCCGACATCCATGAAAAGCATGTTTTTGGCCGTCGGATCAGCCGGCTTTGTGAATTGCTGGGTGGACTCATTCCCGAGGGTTCGAGGGTCCTGGATGTCGGATGTGGGGATGGACGCCTGAGTCGGCTTCTGATGGACCTGGGGAAGGGGATCCAGATCGAGGGGATCGATGTCCTTCTCAGGCCGGAGACCCACATTCCCGTGAGGGAGTTTGATGGCACCACCATTCCGCATGAGGAAGGCAGTTTTGACCTCGTGATGTTTGTGGACGTGCTTCATCACACCGAGGATCCCATGGTGCTCTTGAAGGAGGCGGACCGGGTGGCCCGGAAGGGAGTGGTGATCAAGGACCACCTTCGTGATGGTTTCCTTGCCGGTCCCACCTTGCGATTCATGGACTGGGTGGGAAATGCACGACATGGAGTGGCGCTGCCCTACAACTACTGGTCTTCGGAGCGCTGGAGCGAGGCCTTCGACGAACTCCATTGGCAAAAGGTGGAATGGATCGACCGGCTTTCCCTTTATCCGCCTCCCGCCTCCTGGTTCTTTGATCGTGGCCTACATTACGTGGCACGCTTTGGCAGGGAGGGGGAATCCTGATGCCGGATTCGGTTGCATCAGAAGGTCCGCTTCAGGTTCTACGTTCCCTCTTTGAGGATCGTTTCTTCCAGCTGGTGTTTGTGGTTCTGGTCCCCCTTCTGTTCATCGCTGGATGGCGGAATGCGGAAGCCCTCAATCCGGATGGCATTGCCTACATGCGGATTGCCGAATACTGGGCCGAGGGGAATCCGGATCTGGCCATCTCTGCCTATTGGGGACCGCTCTTGAGCTGGATCATGGTGCCTTTCGTGAAGGGCGGGATGGACGTGATGATGGCGGCCCGCTATGCGATGGGGCTCAGCGGACTCTTGTTCTTCCTTGGCTGTGGGTTCCTGTTTCGTTGTGTGGGCATCTCGCGTCAGGGTTGGCAGTGGGGGCTGGGGTTGGCGGCCGGATACGCGGTCTTCTGGTCCATCCGCAACGTGACCCCGGACCTCCTTCTCTCCGGACTGACTGCCTTCGGCCTTGGGAGCGCATTGGGGACCTTTCGGAGTTCGGATCGTCGATGGGCGTTGTTTGGAGGTGCGGCCTGGGGCTTGGCCTACCTTGCCAAGGCGGTGGCGCTGCCATGGGGAGCTTTCATTTATGTTGGCTTGCTGGCTCCTCTTCTTCTTTCCCGGAACCTCAAGCCGGGCTGGATGAAACAGGCGGGCTGGACGGTTGCCGGTGTCCTTGTCCTGTCTGCGCCCTGGATGGGAGTTCTCTCAAGCCATGAGGGTTCCTTTGTCTTCTCGACCAGCGGCGGCATCAACCATGCGATTGCCGGACCGCCTGACGTCGAGCGCTATCACTACTTTGCCCGGAGCTTCCATGACCCGGGGGAAAGGCGGGTGACTTCATGGGAGGATCCCGATCCGAAAGCCTACCACCCATGGTCTCCCTTTGAGAACCGGGACTACCTGGCTCACCAGGCAAAGGTGGTGGCGACCAATGTTCCGAGAATCCTGGTGCTCTTTGGTGGCATCAACCTCGTGCTCATTGCGAATTCAGGAGGCGAAATCGATCCATCCCAGCTTCCGGCACTGATTCCCGGGTTTGATCTCTTCTACCTGCTTGCTCTGGCTCTGGGATGGACGGCCTGGCAGGGCACAAGGAAACGCTTGTCCCTGGATCAGTCGGTTCTGCTTTTGTCCCTGATCCTGCTGGTGGCCTTTTACCTGCCGATGTTTCTCCTGCCTTTTGAACAGCGCTATTTCTATCCGGTGTTTCCGATCTGCTGGATTCTTTTCTGGACGGGATTCGAGGCGTTGATGGAGCGCTTCCGCGACCGTGTCCCGGTCCAGTTCTGGTTGGGCAGGGTGGGGATCAGTTCCTGGATCCTTCCCGTGGTGATCTGGCTGATGGCAGCCTTGGTGGGGATTCCCAATGCCGCTTCGTATCATTCCGACAGGCTGGCTAAGGCATTCCGCGAGAACGGGATCGATGGCACCTTGGCGGGCAGTGCCCTGATGCAGGGTGGAAGAGCCGGACTCTACCTGGCTTTCCATCTTGGACAGCCGTGGTGTGGTGATGATCCCGATGCATCGGAAGAGGACATCTATCAATCATCGGCGGACTGGATCGTGGTCGTCAGGGGATCATCAAGGGCACGCATGCTGGACGCGTCTCCTCGATGGGCCTCTGCGGATGGACTTCTACGTACCTCGGATTGGAATCCGGAAAACGAGGTGCTTCAGGTCTTTGGCCGGGTCAGGCAAGACCCCGGAAGCGTCGCCAACCCCATTCGCTGAGCAGCAGGATCAACCCGAGGGCGAAGACGTAAGGCGTGTGCCAGACCGGCGTTGTGAAGATTTCGGTGACCGGAGCGGTCTTGGAGGGAAGGGATTCCACGAGTGATTCGAGCCTGCCTGCGGGAATGACCTCTCCACCAGTCGCCGAAGCCAGGTTTTCCATCAGGGCGCGGTTGGGTTCCATGTTGCGATACTCCTCGGATGAAGGATCCGAGGCCCAGCCGGTTTCCGCCTTTTCAATCTCCAGCCCAGCCTCGTCGTAGGCGGCCACCTTGGCCAGATAACCTCCCTGTTGCCTCGGAACAAAGAGTCCCTCGAAGAGTCCGGGTTCGCTGGGGGATGGCTGCAGTTGGACGCGCACGGTCTTGTTGGTGTCGCCCTCTCCAACACCGAAGGTGACAGGGGTGATCTCCGCGGTGATCTCGGCCGTGTCCAAGGGCTTGAACGCGCGATCCTTCAGCCTCGCCTTCAGGGTGACGGCATGGTTCGGATCACCCGGAACCGGTTCCGACTCCAGGGCCATCCGGTTGGGCACATCCACGGTCAGCCATCGAAGCATCTGTCGCCAGTGCTTCTCCAGATCGGATTCATCGGCCTTCTTGTGCATGCCCCAACGCCAGAGGTCACCGATCGTGATGGCGGCCGACTTGCCTTTTCCAAACTGCTGGGTGACCACACCGAGAAACTGCGAGGCCCCATCGTCCTCAAGGACATTGACCACCGTGGCGGCCGGCTTGATGTCCTGGGACTTGTTCACCACACCGAATCCTGGCATGGCGGCGATCCGGTCCTTT
Source organism: uncultured Verrucomicrobiota bacterium (assembly GCA_964554035.1). GTDB lineage: Bacteria > Verrucomicrobiota > Verrucomicrobiia > Limisphaerales > CAZKNW01 > CAZKNW01. The sequence goes on along the minus strand of CAZKNW010000160.1, from coordinate 4,327 downwards.
TCATCGGTTTCATTCTTTCGGAGGCGTGCCCATGGAAGCAGCCAGCCTTCACGCGAAAGGCTGTATTTCATCTCGTCCAGTTGCTCCCGCTCGGCTATCCGGTCGAGATAGAGGGGCAGGACATCGCCGATGGGGGTCCCGGTGTAGCGTCCCTGGGACAGGGACTGCTGTCCGCCCAGCATCAGGAGTCCGCCTCCACGGAGGGAAACGAACTCCTTTACGAGGTTCATCTGGAAGCGGGAGAAGAAGTCGCTCTCGAGATCATCGAGGACAATGGCGTGAAACTGGAAGAGATCCTCCGCATTCTTAGGGAACCCATCCCTAAGCTCCGTCTCGTCCTTGACGTTCATGCGTACCAGCACGGGCTGGTCGTAGCGCTGGGTTTCCTCGTCCACCTTGTCGAATCCGCGGAAAAGGGGATTGCTGCTTTCGCCCTGTCGCCCCTTGAACTCAAACTTGGCCTCGCGCTTGGCCACCCGGATCAGGGCCGTGATCTCCAGTTGGGGATCTTCCTCCAGGGCGCGGTGCAGGAACTTGTATTCCCAGTTGGGACGGCCCGAGATGTAAAGGATCCGCTTGGCGTTGGAACCACGGTCCACAATGAAGGATTCGCGATTGTTGGCGGTGGTGACCTCCCTGGTGGTGCCATCCTTCTTCAGGGCATTGGGTTCATCCGACAGGCGGACGGTGGCCTCGTAGAAGGTGATGCCCAGTCCCTTTGCAGGGATCTCAAAGCGAAAGCGGGTGCTACCGTCCTTCTCCAGGACCGCGTTTTCGGTCACGAGTTCCTCCCTGTCCTCGTTGATGATGCTGGCCGTGACCGTCTCACCGGCCAACCCGGATGAGGTGATTTTCACGCTGATCCTGACCGGGGCGTCCTCGAAGGAGGTCTGGGCCACCGAGATCTGGCCGAGGGCGAGGTCGGTGTTTTCCGATTCATCGGCCACAAGGACAGGGTAGATCGGGGCGGCTCCGGAAAGCTGTTTCAAAAGTTCATTGTCGGCATCCGTCGCGGCGCCGTCGGTCAGGACAATGACTCCGGCGAGGGGGCGGTCTGCAAATCTGGAATTGAGCTCGGTCAGGGAGGTCAGCAGGGAACTGCCCTTGCCCTTGAAATCAACATCCGTGTAGTCGTGCGAGGACTTGAGCTGCGAGTCGAAGAGGTAGCGTCTCAGCTGGAAGTCATTTCCCAGCTCGGCCTGCCAGGAACGGTCCTCGGTATCGAGGAGCTTCATGAGTTCCCTGCTGCGTGGCTGGCCCGAGGCATCCTTGATCTCCATGCTCTCGCTGTTGTCGACCATGACCGCGAAGTAGTTGGCGCCCGGCTTGGCACGTTGTCCGGTCCACTGCGGCTCCAGGAGGCAGGCTGCAAAGAGGGCGATCCCGACCAGCTTCAAAAGACCGCAGCCCAGCTTGAGGGGCTGGGGGGCGCTGACCTTGGAGTAGCTGCGGAACACCAGCACAAGGGCGATCACAAACGCAGCCACGGATGGCCAGAGCCATTCCTTTCCTGCCAGGATGATGTTCGCCAAACCCATCGCGTCGATAGTCCTTCGAGAGCTTCACGGCTGCAACGTCAAAAGCAGGCTTGAGGTTTCAGTGGGTGGGCGTCAATTTAGCCGCGGTAGCGCGAGTGGCGAAATTGGTATACGCGCCAGATTTAGGATCTGGTTCCTTATGGAGTGGAGGTTCGAGTCCTCTCTCGCGCACCACTTCTTCCTTTTTTCCTTCCTAAAACCCGGTGGGCTGAGCTCCCGCTGAGCCTGGGCTCGTGGTTCTCCATGTCGTGGCCAGTTGAACCGCGCCTAAAGCGCTTGGAGTCTTTTTTGGCGCTGGGACCCAGGGCTGGAGTTGAATCCGGCCGTTGGCCCTTTCCTGAGTCCTTTTCGAGGCACCGAAGGTGTGACTCATGTGTAGCCTAGGGTACAGCCCTAGGTTGGACACGGAACATCCCGAGAAGGGCTGAAGGCCTGTCTGAGCCTATTCTCCACTCTCCTCCGATCCCATCCGCCTCAGCCACCTCCTCATTCCCAGGTTCAACATGTGGATTGGTGATTTTCCGGGCTGGTGCTATCTTCGCGTCAAATGGCCTTTGATTCCTACAGAGACTTTGTCGAACACCTCGACCAGCAGGGCGAACTGATCCGCATCACGGAGCCTGTGGCCACTGAATTGGAGCTCACAGAGATCGCCGACCGGGAGATGAAGAAACCTGACGGAGGCAAGGCGCTGCTCTTCGAGAAGCCCACCGTCAAAGGCAAGGTTTCGCCCTTTCCCGTTGCCATCAACACCATGGGGTCTCATCGCAGGATGGCCATGTCGCTGGGGGCGTCCTCCGTGGATGAGGTGGCTGAGAAGCTGGGCACCCTGGTGAAGGCCAAGCCACCCTCGAGCATGCGGGATGCGATGAAGCTCCTGAGCACCGGACTGGAACTCCGTCATGCCCGGCCCAAGACGGTTTCCTCGGGGCCCTGCAAGGACGTCATTCATCGCTTTGACGGGGTAGGCAACTCAAAGAGCAACCACGAGGCGATCGCCCAGTCCCAGAAGGGTGTGGGCGTCGTGGATCTGCCGGACACGGATCCCAATCCTCCCACCTTGCTCGACATGCCGATACTGAAATGCTGGCCCAAGGACGGTGGGCGCTTCCTGACCCTCCCCTGTGTCATCACCCGGGATCCCGATACGGGAGAGCGGAACGTCGGGATGTATCGGGTCCAGATCTACGACGACCAGACCACTGGCATGCACTGGCAGCTTCAGAAGGTGGCTGCGCGACATGGAAAGCGCTACTACGAGACCGGCACCAGGATGCCGGTGGCGATCATCCTCGGTGGTGATCCGGTCTATCCCTTTTCAGCCACGGCGCCCTTGCCGGATGGACTGGATGAATTCCTCCTGGCCGGCTACCTGCGCAAGGACCGGATCCCACTTGTAAAGTGCGAGACCAATGATCTTGAAGTCCCTGCCAATGCCGACTTTGTCATCGAGGGCTACATCGATCCCAAGGAAGAGCTGCGCGTGGAAGGTCCCTTTGGGGATCATACCGGCTACTATTCATTGCCGGACTACTATCCGACCTTCCACATCACCTGCATCACGCATCGGAAGGATGCCGTGTATCCGGCGACCATTGTGGGTATTCCCCCCATGGAGGACTTCTACATGGGGGGAGCGAGCGTCCGGATCTTCCTGCCCGTCATCAAGATGAACTTCCCCGAGGTCGTGGACATTGCGCTGCCGGCCGAAGGTGTCTTTCACAACCTGGTCGTGGTAAGCATCAAGAAGACCTATCCGCACCAGGCCTTCAAGATCATGAACGGACTCTGGGGCATGGGACAGATGATGTTCACCAAATACATGATCGTGGTGGATGACGATGTGGATGTGCACAACACCAGCGAAGTGCTCTTCCGTCTCTGCGCCAACACCGAACCCAAGCGCGACAGCATCTTCACCAAGGGCCCGGCCGACGTCCTCGACCACGCCACCACCGAGTTCGGCTACGGCAGCAAGCTGGGATTCGACGCCACCAGGAAACTACCCGGCGAAGGCTTCGAAAGACCCTGGCCCCCCATCATTCAGATGCCCGATGAAGTGAAGAAGAAGGTGGATGGGATGATATAGCTGTGCATCGAACCAGCTTGGAAACAACTCCTTCAAATGAAGACGGTAAAGCATCTCTTGATTAGGCATTGAAACCTCCTTCTCATCGCGGGTCTCGTATTTTTGATAGTTGGCTTTTTGATCCAAACGAAGAGGTATTTCCAAATCAGACTGGCAATGTGTTTGAGGGGTATTGTTGTGGCCAATCTCAGATTCCCTGAATACGGGCAACAACCTGAAATTCAGGGAGTGATGCTTGAAGCTGAAATTCGCAAGCTAGGCGAACCAATCGCATATATTCGACATGGAATACCAATCAAAGTGAAAAGGAGTGGAAATGGTTATGTCGTCAGTGAAACAGAGGATGAGATTTTCGATAACTACATCTACCTTTCTAATGCCGTCCCGATAGCCCATTTTGTTATATGGCTTCTTGGTGGTATGGGTGTTTGTTCTGGAATCTATGGATGGGCGAAATCGCGTAGCAAGGACACGTGGGCTCCTGAATAGGTCAAAGGTGATTGACTGGAAGCTGGCTCCCTAAGAGGGGCGATTGGGAGCCAGTTTGAGCTATTTCGATCCAAAGGTCTTGAGATTGGCGTCCTTCATTGGGATCTGAATTCATTGGTGTCCATCGTAAGCCAAGTGTGTGAGCGGCAGCTGACGCAGCCCCAGTCCAGAACCTGCCGGGAATTCTGAATACTCCGGTGCAGACTGTTGG
>CAZKNW010000159.1:0-8472 GCA_964554035.1 uncultured Verrucomicrobiota bacterium | reverse complement strand
AATCCTACAAGGGGCCGGTGATCAACCTGATCTACCGAAACCTCAAGGACCGAGCCGAAGCGGAAGACCTGGCTCAGAACGTCTTTGTCCAGGCCTACAAGTCCGCTGCCCGCTACCTGCCCACAGCCAAGTTCTCCACCTGGCTCTTCACCATCGCCAGGAACCTTTGCCTCAATGAGATCCGGAGACGTTCGAGGCACCCAGCCTTTTCGCTGGATCAGGCCCTGGATGGGGATGACAGCTTCATGCCCCAGCAATTCGAGGATCGTTCCATGTCCTGTGCCTCGACCGAGGCGATGGAGAATGAATTGATCCGGAAGATTGATGAGGCGCTCTCGGACCTTCCCGAAAATCAAAGGACGGCGGTGACGCTTTACCGGAACAGGGGACTCTCCTACGAGGAGGTGTCCGAGGTCCTGGGCTGCTCGCTTTCCGCAACGAAGTCCCTGATTCATCGGGCAAGGGAGATCCTGAGGATCCGCCTCAAGGACTACCTCAGGACCGGAGAGTGGGTGGCAAGGCCAGAGGCACCGCAACGAAGGAAGGAACGTGGTGTTGAAGGAAGCAGGGACTGAAAGGGAAATGAAACCGAAACGATTTGAACATCTGATACTGGAGAATGGCCGAAGGCAGCTGACCGCCCGGGAAAGGGCCGAACTGGAGCGCCATTTCCAGAAGCATCCCGGTGACAGGGAGCTCTATGAGCAGGAGTCTGAACTGGACCGGTTGCTCGACCTGGCGCCGCAGGTGAAGGCTTCGGATGATTTTACTTCCAAGGTGCTGGACCGTGTCCGTGACGAAAGCCAGGAGACACTGTCGCCCGTCATTTCGATTGTGATGCTCGTGCGATCGCATCTGAAGCCCCTGACGGCCGCCGCCGCGGGAGTGGCACTCGTGCTGACCTTACTGACCGTCCGTCATCGCGACCAGCATCTGGACGAGGTCGCCAACAGCCTTTCCACCATGGCCGGAGCCGCGCCGTTCCAGACGCTGGCCGACTTCGAGGAAATCCACGCCTTGGGACAGTTTCCTGCACAGGTGGATGAAGAGCTCCTCCTTGCACTGGATTAGGATGAAAAAGGTATTCCACAGGGTAATCGGAACCATTTGTGCCATTGCCGCCTCGGCTTGGTTGCCGGCTTCGGCTCAGCCGGTGGTGATGAAAAAGGATGCCGTAGAGCAGTCGCCCATCGTCTTCTTTCGCGGTCTTCTTGAAAAGTCACCGTCAGAACGTGCATCGGCCCTGGCGGACCGTAACGATTTCCAGCGCCGCTTCATTCTCAGGAAGATCGCCGAGTATGAGGCGATGGATCCGGGCGAGGCTGAATTGAGGCTCAAGACCACGGAGCTTCGATGGTATCTCAAGAAGCTGGTCCGTCTGGAGGGCCGTCAGCGCCAGGCATGGCTTGCCGGTTTGGAGGACTCCAGCAGGGAGCTTCTGGCCGCGAGACTGAATGCCTGGGACAAGCTTTCACCTGCAATCCAGAAGGGCATCCTCGAACACGAGCAGACGATGGAATGGGTCCGCAAGATGGATCTGGCCACCCCGGAAGAGCGGACCCGTATGCTGGCAGCACAGGATCCTGCCGAGCGCGTCGAGATGGAGGTGCGCCTTAAGGAATGGAGGAAATTCTCAGATTCGGAGCGTGAGCGGATCACCGCCCTGTTCATGGAGTTTTTCGAGCTTTCAGAGAAGGAGCGTGCGAGGATTCTGGTCCGGCTTTCCGGAGATGAACTCAAGTCGGTGGTTCCCGTGATCAGCCGACTTGAGGTGATGGATGAGTCGGAGCTGAGGCAGTATGTGGCCCATTTCAACCAGATGGCGGCGATGGCGCCCCTCTCACGCTACGCCTACTTGAACCACGCGCGGCAGTGGAAGATCCTGAATCGCCAGCAGCAGAGCAATTGGAAGGGATTGGTGGTTGAGCTTCCTCCGCTTCCTCCATCGCCTCCCGGAATGTTGCCGCCTCCGCACCCATCGATTTCGGTTTCAGGGTTCGTGGTGGAGTTGCCGCCGCTGCCGCCAGGTCTGGATATGCCCACTATTCCAACCGTGCCGTCCATTGCCGGGGTCAGGTGAATGGCAAATGTTGATCTCAGGACTTGCCTTTTTCTCTGATTCGGCAATGTTTTCCGCCTTTTCAAAAAGCGGACAGACCAAACCAAACGACCATGAAGAAGATCTTGGTATCGACGACGCTCCTGATGGCCCTAGGCTTCGCACCCCTCTTTGCTGCGGAAGAACCGGCCGTGAAGGAGGAAAAACCCGTGAAGTGGGAGAAAACAGCGGCAGTAGGACTGACTCTGACCAGTGGTAACAGTGATACGCTCCTCTTCACTGCCAACGCCCTTGGCGTCAAGAAGTGGAGGAAGAACGAATTGAGTCTGGGTGCCAACATGGCCTACGGCGAAGACAGTAGTGTCGTCAACAACCAGACCTTTGGTGCCTTTGGCCAATATGATCGATTGATCAACGAGAAGCTCTTCGGTTACGGCAGGGTGGAAGCGCTCCACGATGCCATTGCTGATGTGGACCTTCGTCTGACCATCGGTCCGGGTGCTGGTTATTTTTTCATCAAGAATGACAAGACCACTCTTAGGGCTGAAATCGGTCCTTCCTTCGTGATTGAGCGTCTTGGAACTGGAGATGACAGCTTCGCCACCCTTCGTGTGGCTGAGAAGTTCACCCACAAGCTGGGTGAGAAGGCGAGGCTGTGGCAGACGGCGGAACTGCTGCCTGAAGTGAGTGATTTTTCGAATTACATCCTGACCTTTGAAATCGGGGTCGAAGCCGATCTGACAGAGAAGATGGCCCTCCGCGTAACGCTGCAGGATCGCTACGACAGCGAACCAACGCCCGGACGGGAAAGCAACGACATCCGTCTCGTCAGTGGTATCAGCTACAAGTTCTGATTTTCCGGGGCGACCCGGTTTGGAAGCAGTAGAAAAAAAAGGGGCCTCCCGTCGGGAGGCCCCTTTTTCAATTTGATGGTCGGATCGCAGGTTGGATTAGCTTTTGTCGTAGATGACAAGCATTCCAAAGTCATCCTTGGACTGGACCGTGTGGGTCTCCTTGAGCTGGTCTTCCCCGACGGACGAGAGGAACTCCGTCACCGCCTGGTCAAAGGCTTCGGTGGATGCATGGTCCCCTCTCATGATCGTCTTGCAGCAAATCTTGAGGTCTGCCTTGGCCGCCACGCTCAGCCTCGCTGATCTGGATTTCTGGATCAGGTCGGATGACGCGCTGCCAGAGGGCAGTGGGATGGACATCCTGTCTTCAGAAGTCGGGCTTCCTGGCGTTGAATAAAAGACCTCCGCCTCCGCGTCACCTGTTTCTCCCTCGGCACCGGGAATGGCGATCGTGGACTGGCAAGCCGGGCACTCGATCTCCATGCCTGCCATCGAGTCGTCGGCGGAAAGTTCCTGATTGCAGGATTCACAAACAAAATTGATGTCCATAGGTGGGGTTGATTCCTGTTGGGGTTTGAAGTCAACATAGGTAGGTTGTTGAGTGCTTTCCAGTAAATTTGTGCAAGGACGAGGCTTATGAGCAGGAATCAACGGAATCTTCGGATGCTTGGAGGTATTCTCGCAGCGGTGCTTCTCCTGTCGTGTGGCATCCATTCCTCCCGCAGTGCCGTTCAGGCGGGAACGCCCTTCGCAGGGCCGATGCAGGCCTCGGTTTCGTCCGAAGTGGAGTTCTTTGCGGCAGCACTCAGTGAATTCCTTTCGGATTCAAGGGAGTTCACGGCATCGGTCAGTCTCAGGCTGCCGGGGCTTGAAGGGCAGGCTGCGCCCATGGCGATGGCGATGTCAGAGGGTCGCATTCGTCTCCAGAGGACCGGCGGGGGCGGCGATCCCTTCTCCGGCGCGGCGATCGTTCTGGAAGAGCGAAAGCCCATGATCGTGATGTTGTCTTCCATGAAGGCGTGGACCGAGGTCCCTTTGGAGGAGATTGGTGCACTTGTGGAGGGAGGCGCGGACAAGCTTGCGGCCCTGGAAAGAAAACTGGTGGGCGAGGAAAAGGTGGGGGAATACGAGACGTTGAAGTATCTCATTCATAGCAAGGATGAGGAAGACCAGGGAAGGCAGGCACTTGTCTGGAAGGCGACGAGGCTGGCGGAGATGCCCATCCAGTTCATGATGAAGGAGAAGGATGGACGCATCCGGGGCGTGAGGCTCAGCAACATCGTGATGAAGAAGCCTGCCGAGACGCTCTTCTCGCCACCGGAGGGATGGCGAAAGGTGGAAAGCATGAACCAGCTGGTACAAGAGTTGATGGTCCAGCAGTTGAAGCAGACCGGCCAATGACCGCGGCATCCTGAGGGGAATGGGGGCTGCTCCACCTGTGTTGATCTCGACTCGACACCCTTGAGCGGGCAACATCCGGACGGAACATGGTTCGACTTCCATCCAGACCAATCCTGTGTCGGCTTTTGAAATGGCGGAACATCCTGCTGTTGGCCATGGGGTATTCCTCTGGCGCCCAGGAAAAAACACCTGTGGAGGGCCCCACGGCACAGGGGGTTCTGAACGCGGCGCAGAAGGCCTTTGATGACGGTGTCTACGAACTCACGGACAGCCTTTTGGAAAGGTTTTCCTCGCGCTTTCCCGCTTCGACCGAAACCGGCGAAGCGATCATGCTGCAGTCCCAGGCCAGGCTCCTGCTGAAACGTTACGAGAGTGCGGTAAGTCTCCTGACGTCATCGCTGAAGAATGCTGGGAAATTCGAGGACGACTTTCGCTACTGGATCGGCGAGGCGCGCTTTCTGGAAGCGGATTACGCCAAGGCTGAAGAGGCCTTCGAAGCCCTTCTCGAAAAATTTCCACGATCTGAATTTGCGCTGAGTGCCAGTTTTCGACTTGCCGAAACGCTTTCGAGGGCGGGGCGGCATTCGGAGGTGGTCGCCCTGCTGAACGATCCGGCAGGGGCTTTTCGAAGCTCTGCGAGGGCGGAGGAGGGGAAGCCGTCGGAGATTTATGCGCTGGGGCTCCTACTCCTTGGTGAGGCCATGTTTGCCGAGGAAAGGCATGACGACTGGCTTCCTGTCCGTGAGGAGCTTTCCAAGATGAAGCTCAGTCCCGACCTGTATTGGCGCTGGGAGCATCTGAACTGCCGCAATCATCTCGTGGCAGACCGGTTCCAGGACGCGCTCGACAGCTCGAGCAACCTCGTTCGGCTTGCTGAGGCTGCCAAGGATACCTCCAGGCTGGCCACCTCAGTCTCCCTTTTGGGTGAATCCCATTACCGTCTTGGAAAGCTCAAGGAGGCCTATGAGTCCTACCAGCGCAACCTTGGCGAGGGGATTCCCCAGACTGAACGCCGTGAAGCACTCCTGAAGACGGCGGACCTGTCCATGGCTTCGAACCGATTCGACGATGCCATTGGTCAGTTGGAGCAGTTCGTGAAGGAGTTTCCCAAGGATGTGTCGATTGATTATGCGAGACTGAAGCTGGGGCAGTTGTTCCTCGCAAAGACCTTTGATGTCGGTGCCGGAGGTGCGGGAGGAGACGGCTTCTTGAAACGCTCCCATGAGGAGTTCAACCTGCTGGTCACCCAGCATCCCAAGAGTCCCTATCTGCCGGTAGGGCTGTTGGGGCGGGCACAATGCCTCGAACTGATGAACAAGCTCGACGAGAGCCTTGCCGACCTGAAGACCGCTTCCGAGTCGCTCAAGCCTTCGGAGGAGTTGGCAACCGCCCGATTCAAGATGGGGGACATCCTGGTGAAGAAGAAGGAGCTGGAGGCAGCGACGACCCACTACCTCTATGTATTCCAGAAGATGACCAACCTGCCACAGGTGGTGGCCACGATGGCGGACCGGGCGGGATTCCAGGCGATCAAGACCCTGCTGAGGCGCAACGATCTGGTGACCGCCCAGGGAGTCGCCGTCGAGATGAACAAGCGCTTTGGCGACAGGACCACAACGGGGGACTCGATCCTGCTTCTGTCCCGGGCCCTGATCCAGGGAGGGCAGGCCACGGCGGCCCGGCAGTTGATCCTGGGCCTGGGCAAGGGAGGGGAAAGGATCCAGCCGGAACTCGACCTGGCGCTCGCTGAAAGCTTTCTTGCCGACGGTGACTGGACGAAGGCGACCGACTCCCATGAGGCATGGCTGAAGACGTATCCCAATCATGAGTCGGCGCCCACAGTCAGGTTCAACCTGGGATGGGTGTATCATCAGGCGAACAAGGAGGGGCAGGCCTTCCAGATCTACACCAATTTTGCATCCCTATATCCCACGAACCGGCTGGTGCTTTCCGCCATGAACTGGGTGGCGGACTACTATTTTCGCAACGGTGACATCGTCAATGCGGAGCTTGGCTACCAGAAGGTGTTCCAGAGTACGAACTGGCCACCCTCGCAGTTGTCCTGGCGGGCGCGCTTGATGGCGGGGCGGGCGGCGCTTGAGAGGCAGGGATGGAATGACGCCCGGCGCTACTTCGAGGGGTTGATCCAACTGGAAGAGGTTCCTTCCGAAATTGAAGCAGAGGCCTTTTTCGCCCTTGGGGACCTGACGGTGGCCGAGGATGGGGCGGAGAGTGTGATGGAGCGCTTTGGGAATGCGATCAACATCTTCGAGAAATTGACGCAGCGCTTTCCCGAAAGCCGGTTTGTCCCCCTCGCATGGGGAAGAATCGCTGACTGTCATGCGCAGCTGGCGAGCTTTGATCCCAAGCGGCATGACCTCGCGGTGAACTTCTACCGGAAGGTGCTGGCCCATCCCAAGGTCGACAACCAAGCGAAAAGCGCGGCCCAGTTCGGCCTCGCGGTGATGCTGGAGGCCAAGGCAAGACAGCAGGCGGATGCCGAGTTGAAGTCGAAGGGGGTTGAAGAGGCGTTGAATGCCTATCTTGCCCTCGCTTACGTGGAGGGTTTTGTAGCGGAAGGCCAGGCACCGGATCCCTTCTGGACGGCGAAGGCCGTGATGGAAGGGGGACGCATGTTGGAGGAATTGAGCCGCGACAAGGAGGCCGTGGCCCTCTACGACAGGGGCCGAAGGATGTTCCCGGGATACGCACGGCTCTTCGATGCAAGGATTGTCCGTCTCAAGGGTGACTGATTCTTGGGGATTCCCCTCTTTTCGACCCGTTTCCGGCGCTGGAATCCTTTTTCAACTTCCCAGTCCATCACGGGGTTCGTAGTCTTCCGCGACCGATGCCCAAGAAGTCGCGAAAAGTTGAACAGGTGGAAGGGAAACGCTGGACCGATGCGTTGGCGGTGCTGACGCTGATGGTGGCAGGCATGACTCTGGTCGCCCTGTTTTCATTTGATCCCCAGGATGTTGGGAACCGTGTGGGGGAAGGTCGGCACGAGGTCCAGAACCTGATCGGCATCCTGGGTGCGTATGGTGCCAACGCCCTCTTTTTCCTCCTGGGGCTCACCGCCTACCTGGTTCCGCCAGTGATGATCCTTGTGGGACTGACCTTCCTTAGTTCCCGCTTCGCCTACTTCCGTTCCCGTTGGCCGTGGATCGTGGTGTTCTCCATTGCGATCACCGGCTTGTTGGACCTCTATCATCCCCTCTTTTCAACGGCCAAGGCGAACCTTGGTCTGGTCAGTCCGGGCGGTGCCTTTGGAAACCTGCTCAACAAGTATGTGGTGGAGAAGCTGCTTGGACTGATCGGGGCGACCATTATCTATTCGTCCGCCTACCTGGTCAGCCTGGTCTACCTCCTCAACATTGACCTCAGGTTGTGGATCAAGGGGCTCTGGGTACGATGGAAGGAAGCGAGGGCCGCCGCCCGGTCACAGGACAGCGTGCTATCCAAGCGCAAGAAAAAGCTGGAGAAGGAGGTGGAGCAGATGGAGAAGGCCGTTGAGCAGGAGCTCAAACTCACGGCATCCATGGAACCCATCCCGGAGCCCGTCTTCAGGGACACGACAGCCGTTGATGAAAAGGACGACCTAGCGGTTCAACCTTCAAGCGAACTGACAGACTCCATCACCATCCATATGGCTGATGAGGCAGGGCCGGAGGCTGAAAAGGCATCCGATGCGGGGGGGGAGACCGAGACCAAGCCTAAGAAGAAGCGAGGCAGGAAGAAGGACAAGGAGGAGGAGAACCCTTTTGCTGGTGGAGGTGAGGACAAGGACGGGGATCCGGATGTTGAGATCGTCGAGTCTTCGGATGCCACTGGGGAGGAGCCGGACACGGTAGAAGCGGTCGAGGCGGATGAAGCCAGAAAGGCCCAGCAGGAGGAGGAGGACGAAAAGACCGTGGCCAAGGTGGTGTCCCAGTCCGGTGCGTCCGTGCGTCCGCGCAATCCCCAGCGTGTGGAGGTTTCACAGGTGCCGAACATCCAGGGTTACCGGCGCCCGGGGTCCGATTTTCTTGCGAAGGCAGAGGCCCCCAGTGAGAAGGCCGAAACCCGCGAGGAACTGATGAAGAACGCCCGCCTCATGCAGACCACCCTTGGGCAGTTCAACATTGAGGCGACCCCGGGAGACATCACCCGTGGCCCGACCAT
>CAZKNW010000158.1:0-8483 GCA_964554035.1 uncultured Verrucomicrobiota bacterium | reverse complement strand
TTCCCTGGCCTGCTGCCGCATGCTCTGCATCTGCTCCGCAAACTGGCTGGAGGTCCTCTCCCGGAAATCCTCCTTCATCTGTTCGAGGTTCCTCTCCGCACGTGCGCCCGAAGCGAGGGCCTGTGAGACCTTTTCCTCGTTGAGGCTGTCGGCCGCACGCTTCACATCCTCACGGGTCTGCTCAAGCTGTTCCCTGGCCTCACGCATCTCCTCACTGTTCTCAGAGCGTTCCATGCGCTCCTTGAGCTCATCGACGTCGGCAATCATCTGGCGCTGTTCCTCACGAAGGCGTTTCAACTGCCGCTGGATCTCCTCCTTCTCCTCCTCGTCCTTGGCCAGTTCGAGGGCGTTCTGGAGTTCCTGGAGCTTCTGGTTGATGTCCTGCTGTCGGCGCGCCAGTTCCTTGAGGCGGTTGAGCACCTGCATGTCCTCGCGCTTCTGTTCCTCCTGCTGCTGCTGGGCCTGGCGTTGGGTCTGGTAGCGGTTCTCCTCCTTCTTCATCTCGAGGTCATTCAACTGCTGCTGGTTGCGGTTGCCACCGCCACCGCCTCCCTGCCTTTGCTGGCTCTGCCTTTGCTGCACCTGGAATTCCCTAGCCTGCATCTTCATCAACCAGGGCATCACCGCCTGCTCATGCCGACGTGCCTGGGTCAGGTTCTCACTGGATGCCTTGGACTCGGCTTCCACCAGTTCCTTGACGGCGAGCTTCATCAGGTCCTGGGCTCGCAAAGCATAGTTCTTGATCTCGGCGTCACGGGCGTTCTCGACCACCTCGCCGACCATCTCCAGCGCCACGTTCTGCGATTCCAGGATCGCACCCGCATCGCCGGAAAACTTCTCATCGCTGATCCCGCCCTTCCGCATCAGGTTCCAGGTCGCGATGATGATCTGCTTCTGGAGCTGCAGGAGTTCCTCTCCCTGGTTCTGCTGTCCCTGCTGCTGTTGTTGCTGCTGCTGTTCGCCCTGAGATTCCTGTCCTTCACGGAAGATCTGCTCGAAGGGACGCACCTCGGCAAAGAAGAGGTCGCTCATGGTCCGACGGATCTCGCCATCCGGCCCGACGTCCTCGGCCCAGAAATGATAGGAAAGCACCTGGTCGACCTTGGCACCGATCGACTCGAGGGCGATGAGGTTGGAGAGCTTGTGGATGGCACCGGCATCGAGCCCCTCGCCAAGTTCCACCTCTCCGCCATTCTCTCCATCGAGGTCGTAGGCAAGCCCTGCACGCTGGACCCCAAAGTCATCCGAGATCTCTGCCTCGAGCTTGACCTCTTCAAGGGGCGATACCTGCACGTCCTTGGACGGGAAGGTCAGCTTGATCTTGGGCTCCCGGTTCGGACGCACGTCGATCCGGATCTTGGGCGGCAGCTTGTTGTTCCGCCCTTCATCATCGAGCAGCACCAGTTCGTAGGTGCCCGATTGTTCAAAGGTGGTCTCCAGCCGGTACTCGGTCGGGTTCTCCGGATTGGCTGCCAGCGCCATCGGATCCCCGTTCCTTGGCTTGAGCACAGCGGACGAGACTTCCTTGTTGAGGAAGAAGGAATAGTCGAGGCGTGTGCCCTCCACTGCCAGGACACGAAGCGTGTCTTCAATCTTCCTGGGAGCCATCTCCGTATACTCCGGGAAGGTCAGCTCGGCATTCGCCTGCAGAAGCTTGGGATATTCAAAGACCTTGATCGCATAGTCCCTGGATTCCCGGTCGTCGTAGGAAACCTTGTAGATCAGGTCGGACTCAATGTTCTGCAGGGTTCCACCGAAAAGGGGGTCATCGAGGTTCTTGGTCAGTGCCAATGGCTTGAGTGTCTCCTCGGTCGTTCCATACCAGAGGGTCACCTCCGAGGGAACGACATCCCCAAAGCGTGCCGTGATGACCACACCCCGTCCCTTCTCGAGCGAGGCATCGCCGGGAAGAACCTGGACACTGTAGCGTGGTCCCTGTGGATGAATGACGCTGACATCGGGCTGACTGGTTGATGTCAGTCCCCAGACACCGACCGCACCCACCATTGCAAGGGTCTGGCCGAGCTTGATCAGTCGCAGTCTGCCCTCGGCATCCGAGGCCCAGTCGCTTTCCTGTCCATGTTCAACCGCCGCATAGATGGCGCGCTTCTGGAGGAAGTGGAATTTTCCGGTTTCCGGATCGGGTTCCTGTTCCAGAGCGGTCTGGAGCAGGTTCTTGAGTTCCGGATCCTTCTTCTCGATGCGTTTGGCCAGTGCATGAAAGTCAGGACGCCAGAGGGCGGATCGAATCCAGGAGCTGAAGAATCCCAGCAGGGCAGCACCGGCAAGGACATTGGAAAAGTGGGGGGTCCAGAAGGTGGAAACCTTTGTGACAGCGAAAAAGACAAGGCCCAGGGCGATGAGCACCAGCCAGGTAAAGGCAAAGCCCCTCCAGAAGACGGCGCTTCTCTGGGTCCGGACGATCGGCTCGAGCTCTCGGCGAAGAAGTTCCGGTATCATAAGACAGATTCAGGCCAAACTGGAGAAGGGTTAAATCAATTTGCTCGGCCGCGCAATGACGAGATTGCCATCCCCAGGATGAAAACATCCAACCTTCAGACGCCCGGCAGCCGGGCATGGATGCAAAAAAAGGAGCGCCTCCCCGGCGGAATTCCCCGCAAACCCGGGCCTAGACCCGCCTTGGCACTTCAAATCCCTCGCGGTATTCCCGGCTGAGCAGACGGTTGGCGGCATCATTCCTGAAGAAATTCTCCTCTTCCACATCCATTGCCAGGGCCGGTCCCAGCACTGGATAACCGGCATCCAGGTCCACGAGGTTGGCCTTCAGGTGCTCCGCAAACCTTTCCACCGAATCCTGTAACACTGGATCGCTCTTCCATGCATCACGGATGTCGGCAACAGCCCGCTCAACCCCGAGTCGATGGGAAATGTTGGCCGTGTGACAAAGGGCGCTGCTGACATGGCCCTCTTCAATGTCGGCGTTCAGGTGGCCTGGATCCCTGCTTCGAACCGCCTCGATGAAGTTCTTGTGGTGCAACGCCAGCGCACTCTCCCTGGCATCACCCAGGGTCCGGATCAGTCCCCCCTTGGAATCATACAGCTTCGTCTGGTTGTTTCTGAGCACCATGTAGCCATCGGCGCATTCGATCACCGCGCCAATGGAGGAGGACCGATGCACCGGCATGTTGCTGGAGCCCGCCTTGTCCGGCAGTCCCCTGACTTCAAAATAGAGCTTCGATTCCGGGAAGGAATGCTCCACCAGCAGGGTGTTGGGTGTCTGTCCGTCATCCTCATATCCAAACCTGCCCCCCACGCTCTGAACCCTTGTGGAAAGGCCCGATTCACCCAGCGCCCAGCGGCACAGGTCCATTTCATGGATTCCCTGGTTGCCGAGATCCCCATTTCCGTAGGGCCACTGCCAGTGCCAGTCGTAGTGATGACGATAGCGGTCCATGTGGGCCACCGGAGCCGGCCCAAGCCAAAGGTCGTAGTCGATAAAGCCCGGCACGGGCTGGTGTCCATTGACCCGCCCGATGGTCTTCCGCCGCTTGTAGCAAAGCCCCTTAGCGTATCGGATGGCTCCCAGTTCTCCCCGGCGCAGTGCATAGATTCCCTCCTGGATTCCGGTCGCACTCCTTGCCTGGGTGCCCGTCTGAACGATGCGCTCATAGCGCCGCGCAGCACGGACGGCCTGCCTTCCCTCCCAGACATTGTGGGAGACGGGTTTCTCCACATAGACGTCCTTGCCCGCCTGGCAGGCCCAGACAGTGATGAGCGAATGCCAATGATTGGGCGTGGCCACGACCACGGCGTCGAGATCACGGAACTCGAGGAAGCGTCGGACGTCCGTGAAGGCCTCCACCTGTTCACCCCGCTTCTGGAAAGCCATGGCGGCCTTGCCCAGAACCTCACGATCGACATCACAGAGCGCCACCACACGGACTCCCTCAAGTTTGCGAAAACCCTCAATATGGGCCTTTCCCTGTCCATTCAGACCCACAACCCCCACCCGGATGTCCGTGTTTGCACCCAAAATTTGCCCTTTGGCGAAAGCTGGCACCGAAAGTGCGGCACCCAATGTGAGTGTATTCTTGAAAAAACGACGACGGGACGATGAGGACATGGGCTTGATTTCAGGTGCCACCTCAGGTTCCGTCAAGGAATTGAAAAGACAAACCATGAAGACCCAGAAGAAAAACCAGCCCTCCACCCTCCGATTCCTCCTGCTTGCCGCCTTTGCGGTGAGTGCCAGCCTGCTATTCTCGGGCTGCATAGCGACCGCTGATGAGGCGGAAACCGGGGGAGGCACCTATTACCTCAAGGGCGACCTCGAGGATGCCATGGCCCACGACCTCGCAACCATGAAGGTGGCGGTCAAGAAGGCCATCGAGAAGGAAGGCTTCTTCCTGATCGAGGAGGACGACGAAGCCGTCCGCGTCATGTATCACATACGCGACAAGGATGATGAGAAGATCAACGTGAAGCTGACCCGCATCTCGGACACCGTCACGGAAATCAAGGTCCGTTTCGGTCTCATCGGCGACAAGGCACGCTCCATCTACTTCCTGAAGGTCATCAAGGGCGAATTGCCCGAGGCCTGATCTCCCACCCCATTTTCATAAAACCGAAAAGCCCGCCTCCGGAATCCGGAAGCGGGCTTTTTCTTGGAAATCCGAACCGACCGGCCTCAGGGCACGATCTTCAACTGGAAGGGCTCTGAAAGCCTGCTGTCCTTCCGCCTCTCGGGAATGGCGGCATACTCATAATCAAACTTGAAGCGATACTCGATCCAGCCCTTGGCGGGATCCACGGGGATGAGCGCCTCCCACCGGTTGGGGAGTTTCGGGGTCTTGCGCATCGGGAAGTCCTCGGTCCCGATCCGCACGACCGCCTTGATGGTGTCCTCCTTCAGGCTCTGCTGGTTGCTGCGCCAGTAACATTCCACCATGTAGAGGCCGGATTCGTTGGCGGTCAGGGTCGGTGGGGTCAGGTTGGTGATGGAACTCTTGGTCAGGGACCGGGAGTTGCATCCCAGAAACATCGTCAAAACAAGGCTGATCAGGGCCAGATTCTTCCAAAATCGGATCATAATGCGAGAGAGGCTGTCATAGCCCCTTTAGGGTGTAAAGCGGTTTCAAGACACCCGAAAAGACGGCGAAGAATGGCAAAATGAGCCCCCTTTTGCGTTTGACCTCCCTATTGGCGCATCGCTAGCCTCCGCGTTCATTTTTCGCTGAGCTATGTTTGCAACCATCCGCAAAAACCAGAAGTGGCTGCTTTGGGTGATCATTTCCGTGATCATCGTCACCTTCGTTATCTTCTTCACCCCAGAGGCCGGCAACATGGTCGGCGGCCGTGGCAACATCGACTACGGGTCGATCGACGGCCAACCCGTCACCCCGGGCGAATTCGAAATGGCACGCAGGGAGGCCTCCCTGATTTACCTCACCAGCACGGGAACCTGGCCCGGTGAAGGGGGCTCCAATGCCCGTTCCTTCGACGTCGCCAACGATTCCCTGCAGCGCCTCGCACTCATCAGGAGCCTGGAGGAGATGGGGATCTATGCCGATGAAGCCGCGGCTGTTGGCTGGATCAAGAGGAACTTTGCCGATGCGGATGGCGCCTTCAACAAGGGACTCTACGATCAGTTCATCGATGGCCAGATCAAGGCCCGCGGCATCTCCGAGGAGCAGTTCATTGAATTCGTGAAGCACCAGGTCTCCTTCGCCCAGCTGCAGGATGTGGCCGGAGCCTCCGGTGCCCTCTTCACCGAGTCCGAGGCCAAGCTCGAGTTCAGCGAACAGTTCAAGACACGCAGCACCGAGGCCGTCTTCCTGAACACCTCGAACTACGCGGCCCAGGTCAAGATCGACACCAACGCCGTGAAACTCTACTTCACCAACAACATTGCCCGCTACCGTGAGCCAGCCAAGGCAGTCGCGACCTACGTCACCTTCGCCAACTCAAACTACCTGAGCCAGGCGGAAGCCAAGATGGCTGAAATCGAGGACGTCGATGCCAGGCTCCAGGCGATCTACGAGGACGAGGGAACCAATTCCTTCACCGGTGACGACGGCAAGGTGCTTTCCAGGGAGGCCGCCCTGACGAAGATCCGCGACGAGCAACTGAATGCCCTCGCCCACCGTGAGGCACGGGTGGCCGCCAACGAACTGCTGACCAAGATCTACAACCTGCAGCAGACGCAGACCAACCTCTTCGAGACCAACCTCGTCTCGCTTGCCTCTGGCATGGGACTCGAGGCGAAGACGAGCGAGCCCTTCACCGCGACGGGTGGCCCGGACGAGATCCCCTTCACCGCGCGCCGCACCTTCGCCCAGGCCGTGTTCGGGCTCTCCGCCGGAAGCGCGATCAGCATGGAGCCGATCCGCAGTCCCGAGGATGCCGTCTATGTGGTGGCACTGAACAAGCGCATTCCCAGCAAGACTCCCACGTTTGAGGAAAAGACGGACACGGTCATCGAGGACTACAAGGACAGCGAGACAATGAAGCTCATGCGTGAGGCGGGCAACAAGCTCTACGGTTCCCTCACCAATCACCTCGCCCAGGGCAAGACCTTCATCGAGGCTGCCAAGGGCGAGGGTTTCGAGGCGAAGTCCTTCCCTGCCTTCAGCCGTCGCGACCGCACGCAGGAGGAAATCTCCAAATTCATCCCCTTCACCTCCTTCTCATCCACCGCCTTCCAGACCGAGGTCGGCGAAGTCTCCAGGCTCGGGACCTCGGGTGAAACCGGTTACCTGATCCACGTCTCCTCCGAGGGAGCGCCTTCAGAGGAGAAGATGAAAGAGGAGCTGGACGAGTTCATCGAGATGAACCGGAATGGTCGACGCAGCGCCGCCACCAGCGCCTTCCTCAGCAAGCTGATTGAATCCAAGAGGATCGTCCCACCCGCTTCAGCCGAGTAAAACGAGACCGCTCCAGACGCTTTCAAGAGGGGCCGCTCCGATCAGGGCGGCCCTTTCTTGTTCCATGGGAAGAAATCGAAGCTATTTTTATCATTGATCCACCCTGAAGGAGAATCGGAGACTCCGGACCGATTCCCGCAGGTGTATTGGATCGTGAGAAAGATCGTCCAGGACCATTCAAAGCATTCCCTCCTTCCAGGTGCCGTACTTGCCTCGCTCATCGGCGATGCCGCCAGCAGGAAGCGGTACCCGCTGGACACCCATACCCTGCGCGACTTCAACCAGATAGGCACCCTCGACCTCCTGCAAAGGTTCCAGGAGGCGGAAATCCTGCCTGCGGAAACCGCCTCCCTGATCATCGGAATCGAAAGCCGCTTCCTGAAGTCCCACTCGACGGTGGAGAAGAAGATCGAAGAGATCTGCGAGGTCACACGATGCCACAGGGAATCCGTCGAGAAACTCGCGAGAGCCCTCTACAGCGCAAGACTGGTATCCGAATACCTTGAAGTCCTGACGCCTGCAGAGATCTCCTACGAAAAGACGGAGGAAGGGACACAGGATCTTCTTTCACTGCTTGGCGAATCCCTGAAGAACATCGTTGGCGGAGCCTGGGCCGAGTTTTTCCCAAGCCCGGAAATGTCCCTGGTCGT
The DNA here is from genome assembly GCA_964554035.1 of uncultured Verrucomicrobiota bacterium. Classification (GTDB taxonomy): domain Bacteria; phylum Verrucomicrobiota; class Verrucomicrobiia; order Limisphaerales; family CAZKNW01; genus CAZKNW01. Next base: position 949 of record CAZKNW010000158.1, on the reverse strand, counting down.
CGATGCCTCCGCGCAGTTCTGGGTGTCCGTCCTCTACAACAAGAACCCTGACGACATGGCCCGGGGCTTCATCAGCTACTACACCAGACAGTTCAAGGAACGACTTGGAAAGCTGGATCCCGACCACCAGCGATCGGGCCTCGCCATACGGGACGCGGTCTCTGACTATGTCACGGAAGCGAAGGAAAAGATCGATGAACTCCGCAAGGCAACCGAGCCCAACAGGAAGAAGGGGCTCGACCGCCCCTTTGCTGAGATCTCCAGGATCTGCGGCAAGCTCGGGCTTCCCGCCATCATCATCTTCTACTACGAGAACCTGGTGCTGGAGATCTGCGATGCCTTCGCCCACATGGACAACGAGCTCTCCGCAAGGGAGAACCGCTTCACCCGCTACCTGTTCCAGGAAATGGACCGTCTCTGCCAGGAACATCTCGAACTCCACTCGGAACAGTCCAAGGACCTGAGCGACGAAAGTGTGGATGAGATCCTGAATGAACTGGACCAGCTCACCGGCATCCAGTCGGCCAAGGACAAGGTCAAGCAGATCGCCAACTACGCACGCCTGCAGCAGATGCGCACCCAGCAGGGCATGCAGGCCATCCCCACGAGCTACCACACCGTCTACACAGGGAACCCCGGCACCGGCAAGACCACCGTGGCCCGGCTGATGGGACGCATCTTCAAGGCCCTGGGGGTGCTGAAGAAGGGTCACGTCGTGGAATGCGACCGATCCGCCGTGGTCGCGGAATACGTCGGACAGACGGCCACCAAGACCAACAAGCTGATCGATGAGGCGCTGGATGGAATCCTCTTCATCGATGAGGCCTACACACTGGCCAAGGGCAACCGCGACTTCGGGCAGGAGGCCATCGACACCCTGCTCAAGCGCATGGAGGACGATCGCAACCGGCTGATCGTGATCGTGGCGGGCTACCCCGTGGAGATGGAG
>CAZKNW010000157.1:0-8495 GCA_964554035.1 uncultured Verrucomicrobiota bacterium | reverse complement strand
GATCTACCAGGAGCGGCTTCAGGAGCAGTATCTCGCCATGGGCACCCGATTCGACTTCCACATGATCGATGGTGACCAGCCCATTGAGGCACAGCAACAGACGATCCGCCAACTGATCGCAGGGAAACTTTCCCTCGACGACTTCACCCACGACGAATAGCCATGCCTGCGCGAAAGAAGAAAGCACGCCGCAAGATCAAGGACAGTCTGAGGCCCCTGAAGAGCCGAAGCAACCAGCCAAAGCGGTTCTATGGCTATGGCATTCCCCGCGTCGACCCCGAGACCCTGATCGGAAAGATGATCGTCATCGAGGGTGCTGACGGATCCGGCCGATCCACCCAGATCAAGCGCCTCACGGCATGGCTTGAGGGCCAGGGGCTGGCCACCATCCAGGTCGGGCTTAAGCGCTCGACGCTGGTCAGTGCCGAACTGGAAAAGGCCAAGCAGGGAAACATCCTCAGCCGCACGGCCCTGAGTCTCTTCTACGCAACCGACTTTGCCGACCAGCTTGAAAACCGCATCCTCCCCGCCCTCCAGGCCGGATACATGGTCCTTGCCGACCGTTACATCTACACCCTGATGGCACGCGACCTGGTTCGTGGATGTGGCATGGAGTGGCTGGAGAACCTCTATGGTACCGCCGTGGTTCCCGACGCCGTATTCTACCTGAACGTCAGTCCGGACACCCTCGTGCTTCGCAACATCGCCAAATCCAGCCGACTCGACTACTGGGAAAGCGGCATGGACCTGGGATTGTCCCCCGACCTTTTCGAAAGTTTCATCAAATACCAGGGAATGATGGATGCCCAGTTCAAGAAGCTGCAGAGGAAATACCAGTTCAAGATCCTGAATGGTGAGCAGTCTATGGATGCGGTCAGCCGCGCCCTTCACTCGGCAACGGAATCCCTGCTCTCCTCATGAGCACCGTGTCCCGTCGAGCCGTCATCGACATCGGGACCAACTCCGTCAAGCTGCTGGTGGGAGAGGTCTCGAGTGGCAGCGTCGCTCCCCTTTTCGAGGACAACCGCCTGACCCGGCTTGGCCGCGGACTTTATGAGGAGGGACTTCTCGCTGAATCCTCCATGGCCGACACGGAGGAGGCGGCCCGTCATTTCAGTCAAAAGGCGGAATCCCTTGGGGCAACCCAGCTTCGCGTCATTGCCACCAGCGCCACACGTGACGCCAAAAACGGAGACGAACTGGTCGAACGCCTCAAGCAGGCGACCAGGGTGGAGCCCCGGATCCTTTCCGGTCAGGAAGAGGCCAGGATGGTGCTGGACGGCATCCTGACCGATCCCAGGCTCCAGAACCGGAACCTGCTCATCACCGACATCGGTGGAGGCAGCACCGAACTGATCCTGACGCGCAACGGGGAACTGGTCCACGAGAGGAGTTTCCAGATGGGGACCGTGCGGATCCTCGAGGCCGTACCTCCGCAGGATCCACCTTCCCGGCCGTGCCGTGAAGGATGTGACCGCTGGCTGGACCGGATCTTTCGGGATGAGGTTCTGCCAGGCCTTTCAGGGCCCATCCGTGAGACCGGAGATGTGACCCTGGTCACCACCGGTGGCACCTCTACCATCCTGGCGAGGATCCACCTGGAGACCGACCTGTTCGAACGTGAGAAGATCGAATCCGTGATACTCCAACGAAATCAGGTCGCCGCCATTCACGATCGATTGTGGTCATGCAGCCTTTCAGAGCGGCAGAAGATCACCGGCCTTCCCGCCGATCGGGCCGACGTGATGCCGGCTGGGTCGGCCATCTACCTGAAGATCTTCCAGCACCTTGGATTCAAGGCCATGAATCCCAGCACACGCGGCCTGCGTTTTGGCGCCCTGCTGTGAGGGAAACGGTCCGTTGCCGACCATTTTCATCGGTCGCAAAACGGCTCCTTTCGCCCCTTCAAAAGGCCTGATTTTTTCTGATTAGGCTTTGAAACAAAAGGGTGACATGTAAACTTCCTCGACCAGAACGACTTGTGAGAATTCCATCCAAGTGGACAAGAGTACGACACTTCCAACCCACAGCCTCCTGAATGTTTCTGACGTCTCCCAATCCGAGTTGAGCGTCCGGGATATTCTGGGGAGACCCATGCCCTGGTTGAAGGGACAGAAGGGAACGGAACGTCTGACCAAGTTGAGCCTGCTGGCCTTCAGGAAGCGCTATCTGGGCATCAAGGGTGCCGAGAACATCCTGCCGGAGAACGACGCCTTCATTCTGGCCGCCAACCACAGCCAAAGACCCGAAGCCCTGCTGCTCCCCGCCATCCTGATGTATTGCCGCGAGGGCAAGCACGTCCATTTCATGGCGGATTGGAACTTCGCGCTGATCCCGGGTGTCTCCGCCTTCTACAAGGCCGGCGGCGTCGTCCTCGTCAACCGCAAGCCAGCCCGCCCCGCCCCTCTCAACCTGTTCCGTCCCCTCTTTACCGATGGACGCGGACCACTGGACCAGGCGGAGGACCTGCTGAGGGAAGGACGTTCCGTAGGCATCTTTCCCGAAGGCACGGCAAATCGTGATCCAAGGAACCTGTTGAAGGGATTCTCGGGAGCGGCAAGACTTTCCCTCAGGACCGGGGCGCCCGTGATTCCAACCGGCATCCGCTTTCCCAACCATTCTGGCCACGGTCCCATCCAGGATGACGAACCCATGGAAATTGAATTCGGCAGACCGATGACCCCGTCAGGAGCCTCGGAGAAGCCCCATTTCAGAGATGTGAAGAACTGGCACGAACAGATCATGCGCGAGATTTCAAATCTTTCCGGAAAGGCATGGCAGCCCCGGTCAGGCAGGAGGAAGCAATGCCCCTAGGAAAGAAGGAAGTTCATGTCATCAAGCTGGCCACCGAAGCGGACCGCATCGAGGCGATGAAGGTGCTCAAGGCCACCTACCGGATGGAGAAGAACTGGGTCGCCGACGAGGAGAAGATGTTCTCGGCCGAGGATCTCGAGGACGAGGCTGTCTCCTGGTTCCTCGCCTTCACCGACGGGGAACCTGTGGGCGTCCTCAGGATCCTCTACAACCCACCCCTCGAGCTCTACAACGAATACGGCTTCCAGCAGGTGGGCGAAGGGGTCGACGTCGAAAAGTTTGTCAGTGAACACAAGATCGCCGAGATCGGCCGCTTTGCGGTCCGCCCGGAGTACCGGCAGTTCATGACGGTGGCAGCCGCCCTGATGAGGACCGCCGTGAAGGAGACTGTTGAGCGCGGATTCTCCCACTACATCACCGATGTATTCGAGGGCGAGAAGCACAGTCCCTACGAATTCCACACCCGTGTGATGGGCTTTCAGCTCGTGGCAACCCACGATGTCGGGGAACTCAACTGTCCCAACCGGAGGCTGACCCTCATTCTCGACATCAAGCAGGCCTACAACCATCTCAGGCGGAACAAGAAATACGTCTTCCGCCTGTTCACCCAGGGTTGGGCTGACAGCATGCACCAGATGCTTCTGGACGAATAACCCCTTTCCCCTTCGAACATGAGTCTCAACGAAGATCAGAAAAAGACCGTCAGCCAATGGATTGAGGATGGCCTGGAGCTGTCCGAGATCCAGTCACGTCTCTCCAGCGACCTAGGCATATCGATGACCTACATGGAAACCCGCTTCCTCGTCGACGACCTCGGGCTTCAGCTCAAGGACGAGGAGGAAGAGGCACCAGAGGAGACACCCGAAGAGGCCCCGGTCGAGGAGCCCGCTCCGGAATCCGAGAGTTCCGATGACCCCGAGGCGTCGCCTGCGGGAAGTGGCAAGGTTTCGGTCGAACTGGATCAGATCGCCCACCCCGGCGCCCTCGTCAGTGGCAAGGTCACCTTCAGCGACCAGAAAGGCGCGTCATGGACCCTCGATCAATTCGGGCGCCTTGGTCTCCAGGCCGACGAGGAGGGTTACAAGCCCTCTGAAGAGGACTTGATGGAGTTCCAGATGGAGCTTCAGGTGCTGCTTCGCAAGCAGGGCTTCTGACCTGGTCAGGAGATCTTCGCCCAAAGCTTCTTCAGGGTCAGAAGGTAACCCTTTGAAAGTCCATACTGCGTAAAGGCCAGCTTCGAGTAGAGTTCAGCAGCGGCACTTGCCTCCTCCCGCAACTCCGGCGCCTTCTCTGCGACCTCTTCAGCAAACTCAAGCGGCGTCTTTCCTTCTCCACTGATGACATGCCGGTCATGGGCCCAGGCACGCAATGCCTGAAACGTGTAACCGATCAGTTCCTCGGGACTCCACCGATCCGCCATGCCTGTGAGAAAAGGGTTCCGGAAGTCGGCATAGAGCGACTTGGGAAGTGGCGCCCTTCGAAGAACGGCACTTGCCTTCTTCTTCCTTTTTCCAAAAAGCGCGAGCAGATCCGCGATGAACTCACGGAGGGCCTTGATGAGTTTCTTCCTGTTGCGGATGGCGAGGAAGAGAATGACTCCACCAATCACAAGCCAGAGCACCCATTTGACCGTGCTGCCCACCCAATCCATGGATTCACCCTGCTCCTGAGGTGGGGCACCCCCTGCCTGTCCCGACGACTGTTCCTGCCCCTCCTGCGACTCTCCTTGTCCTTCGCCCTGCCCATCGGCATTGCCGGCCTCGCCCTTGCCCTGGGAGCCTTGTCCTTCGGTCCCTTCTCCCGAAGCCCCTTCCCCTGTCTGGCCTCCACTTTCCGAGGTTCCGTTTTCACCGGAAGGATCACCGGACTCACCCTCCTTTTCCTCGCCTTCACTGCCCTTCTCGGATTCGTCCTCCGGCACCTTGTTCGAAACATCGTCGTCCTCGGTGGCATCCCACTCGAGCATCGCCCACTCGCTCGCCTCCTGGGCCTTGGTCGAGATGCCATCGATCAGGCTCGCGACCGAATACTCGACATGAGGCCGGGGGAGAAGCAGGACACACGAAAGCAGCAGGCCTGAAAGGGTCGCCCCGGCAAAGAGCCATGACCGGGTCACACGAGCGGGCATTCTCAGGTAGTGCTGACGCAGGTACTGCCGGACGTTCAGGAAGCTGGTGGCCACCAGCAGTCCCAATCCTGCCGCCAGATAGATGCAAAGCATCTGGAAGCCGAAGGTATTCATGGCGGGATCATCCGCGCCCGCCACCGCCTGACCGATGCCAAAGGTCGGAAGTGCCCCGAGCGAGAACCAGATGATCCAGAGGCCGGGACGACGGTTGCGTCTCCTCTTCTTGGCCGGATCCTCCTCGATTCCCCGATCCTTCAAGCCCTCGTCATCCACCTCGGTCTCCTCCCCCAACATGCTTCCCTCCGCATTCTGGTCGTCATCCAGGAAGGTGCAGTCCCATGTGAGGCGGTGGGCACACAGCCAGATCAACACGATGAGGATCACGACCAGCGGCACCAGTCCCACGAAACGGTGAAGCCAAAGGAGCGTCACCGTCCCCAGCGCCAGTGCATACATGCCGGCAAAACCGGAACCCTGAAGGATCGAAATGCGGGCAATCAACACGGCCGCAACCACAAACCAGAACATCACCCAACGGAACCGCTCATTGGCCTCCTGGTAGCCCACCTCGATCATGAAGAACACGAGGCTGCCCGTCATGGCCATGATCAGCACCGGACAGACCATCGATACCAGATGATCCGTGAAGGTGCGTGTGGGCTTGGAGGAGCGTCGATTCATGACCGTATCAATTCACTGGATGCAAACTCCGCCAAGGTGTCGGCGCTGTCCACCACATTGAATGAAATTCCCTCCACAAGGAGCAGGTGCGCCCACTCCGGTGGCCGGGCCCACTCGTGGGGAACATCCACCGAATCCATCACCACCACGGCAGAGACGGAATAGCCTCGTCGCCTGAGGTTGCCAAGGGCAATGGCGACACTCTCGGTCACGCTGGCAATTACCACCACCACCGCGGCATCCCTGGGCATCAGATACTCCGTCTCAAGGATCAGCTCGTGAAAAGGCAGGCCTCTGGAAAGCTCCAGGCGAGCAAGCGACTTCATGATCTCATCGTTCAACGCGCCCCCCCGCCCCGTCTCAATGACCACCGGCTCCATCGGCTCCGACTCGACACCCTCTCTCGGTGGCTTCTTGAACTTTCTCATCAGGAAGTCGCCGGACCATCCATCCCTCTGGAGCCGTTCCGCCGCATCCAGCCCATTGGAGATCAGGCCGACCTGCTGCCCCAGCTGCCAGACGGCATTGCAGAGTGAGGCGGCCGTCGTCACAGCCAGCTCGGACACCCTGCGCGAAAGGCTTTCGTCGTAGCCCTGTTGATGAAAGTCCAACACCACGGTGGCACCCGTGATGCAGGAGGGCTCGAAGATCTTGCTGTGCAGCCTCCCCGTCCTTGCGGTCGCCTGCCAGTGGACCTTCCTCAGTGGGTCACCATGGTGATACATCCGGACTCCGGAAATCCGGGTGGGGTCTTCAAAGAGACGGTGCGTCATCCGGACCTCGCCCAGGGGACGGCGTGTCTTGATGTCCACCGTCAACAACGGAACGATGCGCGGATAGACAAGGACGCACTTGGGTTTTCCGGCAATGCGAAACCTTCTGTGAAGCCCGAAGGGATCCCCCGACTCAAGCAACGTGGGGCCAAGGGGGAAATAGCCGCGGGAGAGGAACTGCACCTGATAGAGGAGGACCTTCTCCTCGTTGCGCTTCAGGGCCGTCACCGCCAGGCGCGGACCCGTCACCTTCAATCGGTGTGGCCGCTCCACGATGGCCGCCTGGGGAACCGCATCCTCCACGATCAGCCAGGCGATGGGCAGCGCTCCACGGTTCCTCACGGTCAGGACCACCGCAGCGACATCTCCCACCTCGGCCTCGTCCAGGTTGCAGTCACGGATCACATCAAGTCCCCCGATCCACTTGCGGGCAAGCCAACGCCCCACGATGAGGACGCCAAACATCACATACATGGAATAGACCAGAAGCCCCAACTTGAATACAAAGCCGGCTATCAGGAGTGTCAGGATGCCAAGAAGCCAGATCACGAAACGGCCATGGATGAAGGCAAGGTGGGAACCGGAACCTCGCGAAGGATCTCCGCCATCACTCCCTCCACACTCACCTTCCTCAGTCGGCTTTCCGGACGCACGATCAGTCGATGCGCCATCACACTGGGCGCCACGCGCTTCACGTCGTCGGGAAGGACGTAATCATAGCCGTGGATGGCCGACCAGGCCTGGGCCGCCCGACAGAGTGCCAGGGTGGAACGAGGACTCCCCCCCAGCGCCACATCCCCGTGCTCCCTCGTGGCACGGACCAGCGCAACAATGTATTCCCTCACCCGCTCGTGAACGAAAGTGTCCCTGACGAGTGCCTGGCATTCCAGAATCTCGTCCACCGAAGTCACCGGATCAATGGCATCCACAGGATGGCCATACTGCATGCGCATGAGCATCGCCTGCTCCTCCTGCTCGTGCGGATAGCCCAGGCTCAGGCGGACCAGAAAGCGGTCAAGCTGCGCCTCCGGCAGCGGAAAGGTCCCCTCATGATCCACCGGGTTCTGGGTCGCGATCAGGAAGAACGGACTCTCCAGCGGGTAGACATCGCCGTCGATGCTCACCTGTCGCTCGGCCATGGACTCAAGGAAGGCGGACTGAGCCCTTGGCGTGGCACGATTGATCTCATCCGCCAAAACCATGCGCGCGAAGATCGGTCCCCGACGGAACTCAAACTCGGTCGTCTTGGGATTGAAGATCGACGCACCGGTGATGTCGTTGGGCAGAAGGTCCGGGGTACACTGGATGCGCTTGAAGTCACATCCCGCACTGCGGGCGATGGAACGCGCCAGCACCGTCTTGGCCACGCCCGGCACATCCTCCAACAGGACATGCCCCTCGGCAAACAGGGCCACCAGGCAAAGCTTGATCTGGTCCGTCTTGCCGATGACGGCCGTCTCTATGTTGTCGATCAGTCGTCCTGCCAGTCCGCTGACCTTGGCCGTCTCCTCGGCGCTGGCGTCAGGACGATCCTTGACGTCGGGAACCGTGATTTCAATGCGGTTGGGATCAAAGAGCACCGTGGCCTCCCCGCAGTGTGGGCACTGGATCTCATCCCCGGTCATTTCCTCGGGGAATTCGATGTTCTGGCCGCAATGGTTACAGGGACACCTCATGATTCAGGCAGGGAGTTGGGGTGGGCTGCCACGAATGAAGCGGGTGGACCCTTCGTGGAACAGGGAATGAAGGAGGGAATGGAGGTGTGAAACCCCGCATGCGCGGAAGCACCTGGCAGGGTGCTTCCCGTCTTGATCCCGATTGGTGCCAGACAATCCACACCAACCTTTCTTGTCATGAATACGTCCACAAGATCAGTTCAGGAAACAGACGGACAATGCCTGCAACGACAAAGACTGTAAAGGTTCTCGACCGGCATCAGGATACCCCGGAAAATTTTCGGATTTTTCAGCGTGACAGATCGACGAATGCCCATATAGTCCCACGTCCTTCCGGACGACCCTATCGTCTAGAGGCCTAGGACACCGCCCTTTCACGGCGGTAACGCGGGTTCGAACCCCGCTAGGGTCGCCATTTCTTTT
>CAZKNW010000156.1:0-8500 GCA_964554035.1 uncultured Verrucomicrobiota bacterium | reverse complement strand
ACGGTCTGATCTAAATCTCGATATCCACTCCCAGATGTCCGATGTCACGCCATGTCACATCCTTGAGTGCTTCCACTTCCGAAGCCATCTGGTTGAAAAGTCCCTCAATGCTCTTGAATCCATTCTGCCCCGTCACGTTCAGGACGATGTCATGGAGAATCTCCCATTCCGCCCTCGCATTCCCGGGCGCTTCCACGGCCTTCATGAACTTCTGCAGTCGGCCCTTTTCATTGGTGAAGGATCCCCTCTTCTCAAGCCATGCGGCTCCAGGAAGGAGGATATCCGCCTTCTCTGTGGTGGCGGTGTTCTTCACGTCGCATACAACGAGGGTCTTGAGCTTCTTCAGGACAGCATCGGTGAATCCAAGCTCTGTCACATCCTCGCCAAATACGATCAGCACCTTGACATGGCCAGCCTTGATCTCATCGATGATCTTCTGGATCCGTGATCCAAGGCGTTTCGTTGAGAAACCGGTCAGACGGGAACCGTTGCTGTTGGCATTCTTGTCCTTGCTGATGAGGAAGTCGTCACCTTCGCCGTCATGGGGAACAGAGTCGGTAATGGCACCCAGCTGGTTGCCCAGTTTTGAAAGAAGGAAGAGCTCCTCGTTGGTGAGACCCGCGCTTCCGATGATGGCTGCCTCTCCCTTCGAGAGTCCCTGCACCACCTGTGCCACTGCATTGGTTGCCGTCTCCCAACCGGATATCTCGAGCTTTTCCTCGCGATTCTTCACCATCGGCTCAGTCAGACGGTTCTCATCCTGAACCCATTTGAAGTTCAGACGTCCGTGGTCACACATCCATGCTGAGTTGACAGCGTCGTTCTCCCGGGGCGTAAAGCGATAGAGGGTTCCTTCACGATCACCCACGGTGATGTTGCAACCCGTGGCACAACTGTTGCAGACGCTCTTGGTTTCCTTCAGGAACCAGACGCGCATCTTGAAACGGAAATCCTTTGAGGTCAGTGCCCCTACCGGGCACAGGTCCACGGTGTTCAGTGTGTAGGCATTGTCAAACTCGGATCCGGGATAGGCCGAAATGGAATTGTAGCTGCCACGGTTGACGATGCCCAATGCATCATCACCTACAACATCTCTCGTGAACCGGATGCAGCGCGTGCAAAGCACGCAGCGTTCATCATCGAGCATGATCCGCGGCCCTAGGTCAACTTCCTTGGGTTTATGGACCTTGTACTCGGCAAATTGGCTCTTCGCCTGTCCGTGCTCGACCGAATACTCTTGAAGTGTGCATTCCCCAGCCTGGTCGCAAATCGGGCAGTCGAGGGGATGGTTGATCAGGAGCGATTCCATGATGCCTTCCCGCATCTGCTTGGTGGCATCCGAACTGGGATACAGTTCCATGCCCGGCGCCACCGGTGTCGCACAGGAGATGGCACCCCTTGGAGTCCCCGGCTCATAGGGAAGCGTCATGCGGCTGACCTTGGGGTTCCCATCATCATCAGGGATGGGTTTACGATCACGATCGACCATCGGCATGCCAAACTCCACGAGACACATTCGGCAGTTGCCGGCAACCGGCAGCTTGGGATGATAGCAATAATGGGGAACCTCCACACCGGCCAGTTTGCAGGCCTGGATCATGGTCGTGGGAACAGGCTTGCCGGTGATGGGGTCCGGCATGGTCTTGGGGACATCGATTTCCGTGCCATCCACCTTGACCTTGATGGTTTCCACCGGCTTGGGTTCCTCGACTGTCTTGTTCTTCTCGTCCGCCATGATCTTTCGATTCCTACTTCGCTGCGACCTCTCCGTTGCGGGCCTCGTCTTCCTCGCCGCGCCTCACGAAGTCGTCGCGGAACTTATCTACAAAGCTGATCACCGGCCAGGAACAGGCTTCACCGAACGCACAAACGGTTCTACCCTGTATGTTCCTCGCAATGTGGGTCAGATAATCCGCATCGGACTTCCGGGCTTTCCCTGACGTCATTCGCGTCAGGGCCTTGCTCATCCAAAGGGAGCCCTCGCGGCAAGGCGTGCACTGCCCACAACTCTCGTGGGCGTAGAAATCGGAAAGGTTGCTGAGTGCCTCGACAATGTCGGTGGAGTCATCAATGACAATGATCGCTCCGGAACCCGACATGGTTCCAGCCGCCATGAGGGAGTCAAAATCGTAGGGGAGATCCAGCAGGTCGACCTTCTTCTCCACGTCCTTTCCGTTCTTGTCCTTGGACTTCATGGTGAAGGATTCCCCCGCCTTGAGAATCTTGGAGGATGAACCACCTGGAATGATGGCCTGAAGCTTCCGGCCATCCTTCAAACCTCCGCCAAAGTTCTTGTGGAAAATCAGTTCGCCAATCGTCGCCTTGCCAACCTCCACCTCGTAGTAGCCAGGATTCTTGACCTGCCCGCTGAGGCTGACAATCCGGGTGCCTGTATTCCTGGGCGTTCCCAGCTTTCCAAACTCCTCCCCTCCCATCTTGAGAATATGGGTGACGTTGCAGAGTGTCTCCACGTTGTTCACGATGGTGGGCTTCATGTAGAGACCGAGGGCCGCCGGAAAGTAGGGAGGTTTGATCCGGGGATAGGGTCGCTTGCCTTCAAGAGACTCAATCAGACCGGTTTCCTCACCACAGATGTAGGCACCCGCTCCACGGTGGACGTGGATCTCGCAATCGAACCCGGATCCAAGGATGTCCTTGCCGAGGAATCCTGCTTCACGCGCCTCGTTCAGCGCCCGGTTAAGGATGCGTGCACCCTCTGGAAACTCACCACGGATATAGATGTAGGCGAGGCCTACCCTATTGGCGAAACAGGAGAGGATCATTCCCTCGACCAGCTGATGCGGGTCCTTGTGGATGATCTGACGATCCTTGAAGGTTCCCGGCTCAGATTCATCCGCGTTGCAGATAAGGTAAACCGTTTCGGCATCGGGTCGGATGAAGGACCATTTGACCCCACACGGGAATCCGGCACCACCCCGGCCCCGAAGCCCTGACGCCTTCACTTCGTCCTTGATCCACTGCTGAACAGGAACCATCGTACCATCCGCACCCTTCTTGTTCTTCACACCGAACAAGCTCTTGAGCACCTCGTAGCCACCATGCTTCTGGTAACACTCGATATCATTCGTGTAACCAGGCTGGTCGGCGTGCTTCAGGATGAGGCGATATTCTTCAGGCATTTTTTAAATTCAAAATCTTGACTGTGTCGCTTCACTCAATAAAGTTCGCGGCCCGTTTGCCGGATGGTGTAATGGTAGCACCGCAGACTCTGAATCTGCTTGTCATGGTTCGAATCCATGTCCGGCAGCCACCTCTTCAAGGTATTATTCCCGGATTTCATCCCTTGCACTCCTTCATGATGCGGTCCGCATCCTCGTTGGAGACATTCTCGTGGAAGTCCTCGTTGACCATCATTACGGGCGCCGTGCCACAGGCGGCAAGACACTCTGAAAATTCAACTGAAAACCGGCCATCCTTCGAAACCTGTACGTGGTGGCTGTCCGGCTCGACCTTGATGACGTCGCAGATATGCTCGTAGAGTTCCTTGGAACCACCCAGCGCACAGCTCAGGGTGCGGCAGACCTTGATCTGGAACTTTCCTGCCGGTTCCTGCCGGAACATCGGGTAGAAGGTCACCAACTCGAGGATATTGATGGGCTGCAGATCCAGCTTTTCCGCGGTCCATTCGACCGCCTCGTTGGACAGGTAGCCGAAATGATCCTGCAGTGCATGAAGCACCATCAGGGAGGCGCTCCTCTTCTCAGGATAGTGGGAAATCAACTCCTTCACCTCGGATTCCAGTGCCCTTGGCACCGAGAAATCCTTGCCCGATGTCTTGTTTTTTGCCGCTGCACTCATCGGTCACATTCTCCCATCACGAAGTCCAAGGAACCCAGGACAGCGACCACATCACTGACCATGTGTCCGGGTAGCAAATGGGGCAGGATACTCAGATTCACGAATGATGGAGCCCGGATCTTCAGTCGGTGGGGTGTGCCCCCACCCAGGCTCTTGATGTAGAACCCGAGCTCTCCCTTGGGGTTTTCAGCCCCGAAATAAACTTCACCTGGCGCGATGTTGGTTCCTTGGGTCACCAGGATGAACTGATGGATCAGTTCCTCCATGCTGGTCAGCACCTTCCGCTTCTCCGGCAGCGAGTACTTGCCATCGACAATATTGACCTCTCCTTTCGGTAGCTGTTTCAGGCACTGGCGGAGGATGAGAACACTCTGTCTCATTTCCTCAATGCGAACCATGTAGCGGTCGTAACAGTCACCCTTGGTTCCGACAGGAATCTTGAAATCCATCCGGTCGTAGACGAGGTAAGGATGGTTTTTTCTGAGATCAAACTCCACGCCGCTACCGCGAAGGTTGGGCCCGGTCATGCCATAGTCGATCGCTTCCTCAGCACTGTAGACACCCACATCCTTTGTCCGGTCCTGAAAGATCGGATTGCGGGACAACAGGCGTTCGGATTCGTCAAAATTCACCACCACCTCATCCAAAAATTTGGAGAGCTTGTTGGTCCAACCTTCTGGAAGGTCCCGGGCTACTCCCCCGACCCGCGTGTAAGAAGTCGTGAAGCGTGCACCAGTCAAAGCCTCGATCAAATCATAGATCTTCTCGCGCTCGGTGAAGGTGTGGAGGAACACGGTCATGGCACCCACATCCATGGCAAAGGCTCCCAAACCCAGGAGATGGGCTGAGATCCGCGCCAGTTCGCAGCAAATCACCCGAATGTATTGGCAACGCTCAGGGATCTGATCATTGATTCCGGCCAGTTTTTCCACTGCGAGCACGTATGCCACGTTGTTGGCCAAGGGAGCGAGGTAATCCAACCGGTCGGTGTAGGGCACGAACTGGTTGTAGGTCATGTTTTCGGCGATCTTTTCATCGCCCCGGTGCAGGTAGCCAACATCCGGTATGGCCTTGGTGATGACCTCACCATCAAGTTCGAGCGTGATTCTAAGAACACCGTGGGTCGCAGGATGAGAAGGCCCCATATTCAGGACCATCTTTTCGCCCTGAAGCTCACCCTCTTCAGACTCCACGAACCCTGCGGTGCGTGCAGCACTGTCACCAATTTCGATTTCCTTGGTTGTTCCCATGGGTTCTGCTCTGAATCAGTCGTCGCTTGAGGAGATTTCAGCGGTGCGCGACCGAGGCTCTCGCTTGGTCGTGTCCTTTCCTCCAGCGGAGGTGACAAAAGGCCCGCCCTCAAGGGGTGCCTTGTTTGTAAAGGCGACATCCGGCATTTCGCTGGGCTTTCCTGCAAGAGGAAAGTCCTTGCGAAGTGGAAAGTAGGGGTAGCCGTCCCACATCAGGATCCGACGCAGATCAGGGTGGCCATCAAAGGTCACCCCCATCATATCGTAGGCCTCGCGTTCATGCCAGTCAGCCGTCCTCCAGACCGAAATCACGGATGGGACCGTCGCTGATTCCTCATCCACAGCCACCTTCAAGCGCAGGTGGCAAAAATGGGCGTAGCCGTAGAGCTCATAGACCACCTCGAAGCGCGGATCTTCCCCGTAATTGTCCACTGCGGTCAAATCCACGAGGTAATTGAAGCCAAGTTCGCCCTTCGCAAATTCACAGATCTCCACCAAACGGGAAGGGTCGGTAACTTCAATCGTGACCTCACCAAGTGCCTCGCCCGGCTCGGAACAGGCTTTTCCGAACTTCTTCGTCAGCTTCTTTGCGAGCTTGATGGAGGTCATCAGGATGGTTGGTCTTTGAAAAAATCAGCTTTCAGCAGGGAAAAGCACCGGCTCTTTGGCTACCTTGGCCTGCAGTTTCATCACTGCATCAAGGAGAGCTTCGGGCCGGGGAGGACATCCGGCAACATAGACGTCGACCGGTAGGATCCTGTCCACGCCCTGAAGAACCGCATAGCTGCGATACATGCCACCGGATGAGGCGCAGGCGCCCATCGCAATCACCCACTTTGGATCCGGCATTTGGTCATAGATGCGTTTGACGGCGAGAGCCATCTTGTAGGTTACAGTCCCGGCCACGATCATGAGATCCGACTGACGGGGGGAAAACCTCATTACCTCTGCGCCAAAGCGGGCAATATCAAAGCGGCTTGAACTGGCTGCCATGAGCTCGATGGCACAACAAGCCAAACCCATGGGCATGGGCCAGATGGAGTTCTTTCGGAACCAGTTGATCACCGCATCCGTCTTGGTGACGATCACATCACCCTCAACCTTGGTGTTGTATCCGATCTCTTGAAACTCCATAAGCCTGGGCACACGCTTCCCAACTCTTCGAGCGGCGCAGAATAGCCCTGACCCTTTACCGCGCAAGCCTATTTGTGAATTTTTTCACAAACTATGCCCAGCTGCTTGAGGGAGTCGCAAAATCGCCTTTCCAAACGAGTTTGACCAAATAGCTGGAGTATCAGGAGGTTGTAACTATCCTACCGCCACCGCCGTCATGCCTCCCGGCTTCCGAGGGACCTAGGATGTTGTGAATAACTTTATTCTCAAATCCGTCGCTTGGCGCCTCAGTAGACGGCCTGTCTGACTCGGATTTTTGAAAACATGCACTCATTGTTCAGCCTCTGGACCAAGGCGCGCCTAAAACAGCCTGCAGCCAGCCCATTCTTTCTGTTTCGTTCCTTCTTTATCGTCACAGCTACCCTGATGGCTGTCGGATGCTCATCCGCACACTATCGCAAGAAGGCAGACGAGGAGGCCTACGCGATTGTGAAGGAAATGGAAAAGCGAATTTTCGGCAAGTATTCCGATTTTTCCATCGAGACCCGCTTCTCCCATCGGGATCCCGAGGATGTCCCCGCCCCCGAGATCATCGATGAACGGATGATGGCCGGGGCGATCAAGCTCACACTTCCCGAGGCAATCCGACTTGGAACGGAACATAACCGCAATTACCAGAGTCAAAGGGAAAACCTTTATCTGGAGGCGCTTACGCTCAGCGACCGGCGGTTCGTGTTTTCCCCGCAGTTCTTTGGCGGCTCATCTCCAAGGGTGGTCAGGGAGGTGGATGGCGACATCCGTGGTGAGGTCAACAATTCCCAGGTAGGGGTAAGTCAGTTCATGAAGACGGGTGGTCGTTTGTCGGCCGCCGTGGCGAATGACCTGCTTCGGTATTTCACCGGCGACCCCCGTCGGGAGGCGGTCAGCATACTCACCTTGAATTTTGCTCAGCCGCTCCTTCGCGGTGCCGGTGCCGCCGTGGTGGCTGAAAACCTGACCCAGGCCGAGAGGAACGTCATTTACCAGATCCGGGATTTCACCCAGTTCCAGCGGGAATTCGCCGTGGGTGTGGTTTCAGAATACTACTCCCTGCTCCAACGCAAGGACACCATCCGGAACAACTACAGGAACTACCTGAGCCGCAAGACTGCTAGGCAGCGCGCAGAGGCCCAGCTGAGGGCACAGGAAGGATTCCTCGGCAGTCCCAAGGATCGTGACTTGGCCGTGCAGTCGGAATTGAATGCCCGCAACACCTACATCAACTCGGTCAATTCCTACAACGACGCGATCAACAGCTTTGTCCAGAACACCCTGAGCCTGCCTGTGGGCAGCAAGATCTATCTGGATGACACCGCCTTCGAGACACTTGAAAAGGTCGGTCTCCAGCCCATCAACCTGGACCTCGATGAGGGATACAAGATGGCCCTCCAGTATTTCCTTCCCCTGCTCAACGAGATCGATTCCTTCGAGGATTCCAAGCGAAAGATCAAGGTGGCAGCCAACAACCTGAAGGCGGATATTGATTTCACCTCGTCTGCATCCTTGAACTGGGACAAGGAGGAGAACTACCTCGAGTTCGACGTCGATGAGATCACCGCGAATGCCGGACTCAACATCGATCTTCCATTCAACCGCCTTGGCGAGCGCAACAACTACCGTCGTACCATCATCACCTTCGAACGGGCCATCCGCTCGCTCGCCCAGAATCTGGATGCCAAGCGCACCTCCATCGACAACGGCTTGAGGGCTCTTCGCAATGCCCGTGAGAACTACAAGAACCAGTACATCGGTGTCATCGTGGCCGATCGTCGTGTAAAGGAACAGGAAGCCAGGGCCGAAGCAGGCAATGTAGACCAGCAGACCCTCATCGATGCCCAGGACGACCTCATCCGAAGCCAGAACAGCAAGACGCAATCGCTCGTTTCATATCTGAATACCCGCCTCGATCTACTGCTGGAGCTGGGAATCATCGATACCGACGTCGAAGACTTCTGGCTCAAGAAGCCGGAGCTGCTCGAGGATGACGAACCTCCCTTCTTCTCAACCCAGATGGACAAACTATTGGCTGAACCCCTCCCTACCCCAGAACAAATCTTTGCTGAACCAGCACTATGAGCAACGCAACCACATCCAAGTCAGCTTCGTCACGGAAGCTCTTTCTCGGCGTTGGCGTCGGATTGATCGCCGTCATTCTCATCGCCAACATCAGTTCAGGGGATGACTCCAGTCTCGAGGGTACCGAATTCTATGAGGTCAAGAGTGGCGAGTTCCTTGTCACGGTGGTCGAAGGGGGCAACCTCGAGTCGGTCAACGAGGTC
>CAZKNW010000155.1:0-8519 GCA_964554035.1 uncultured Verrucomicrobiota bacterium | reverse complement strand
AGTCGGAGCTTGAGCTGAAGAAGACCTATCACGCCGTCGAGATCGCCGTGACCGACCTCGCCGCACGATACGAGGGATGCCCCCTCTCGGAGATCATCGGCGGCCGGAAGCGCAAGTCCATCAAGCTCTATGGAAGCGCCGGGATGTACATGGCTCCGGAGGGCTTTGCCGAGGAGTCCAAGGCCATCACCGACCTTGGTTTCCCCGCCTACAAGATGAGACCGGCACTGGGACCGGATGAGGATCTGCGGACCGTGCAGCTCATGAGGGAGGCGATGGGCCCGGACAAGGGCATCATGATCGACGCCCATTCCTGGTGGCGGATGGGCGACAAGTCCTACACTCCGGAAATGATCACCGAGCTGGCGAAGGAGCTGAAGGCCTACTCCCCCACCTGGCTGGAGGAACCCCTTCCCCCGGATGACCACGATGCCTACCGGGCATTGATGAAGGAGGACGTGATCCCCATCGCCACCGGTGAGCACGAGCAGGACGAGGCGGGATTCAGGGATCTCATCCAGACCCGCGCCGCCCACTACATCCAGGCGGACCTCTGCTGCCAGGGTGGTTTTGAGATGGGGGACCGGATTTTCCAGCAGGTGAAGGATGCCGGACTCCGTTTTGCCTTCCACTCCTGGGGAACCATGCTGGAGGTGCTGGCCGCGGCCCACCATGGCGTTTGCTGGGAGGAAGAGGTGGTGGAATGGCTGGAATGCCCGTGCTATTCCAACGATGGCAAGCCGGGGATGTATCCCTTTGCCGCCTCCGACGAGATCCTGAAGTCACCCCTCGACATCCAGGACGGATACCTCCAGATGCCCGATGGCCCGGGCCTGGGGATCGAGATCGATGAGTCCGTGGTGGAGAAATATCCCTTTATTCCGGGGCCTTGGTCCTACTTCAGGCTCGATTCACCTGCCGAAACCGTGGCAGTCACCGGAGACCACAGCGTCAAGTGGGTGGAGACCGAAGACAACATAGGCTGATAAGGTGGCAAATTCGGTACCTGAAAAGCTTGATGAAAACGAAGTTGTGTCCTACTTTCAAACACGATGAACACCCAGCAAAAGATCGGTCTTGCCTTGTCCTCCCTGGCCATCGCTGCAGCCATTTTGCTTCAGAAGTTCGGATCCATGTTGTTTCGCCCGGAACAGATCACCAACATTGAGATTGTTCCGGCCCCACCCGACCTGACACCGACGCTGATTTTCCTGTCGGTCAACTGGAGCGTTCTGGTGCCGCTTGCACTCGTTTTTACCGGCGGCATTTTCTGCATGATGCTTCCCCTTCGTCGTGAAGAGGAGCCCCAGCTCGTCGAGATCAAATACGTCCACTAATCCCGAAGGCGCCGGACGCCCGGCGTGAGGGCAGATTTTTCTCCACTCCACGGAGACGCGAATGACGCGGCTCCGTGGATTTCTTTTTCTTTCGCTCTTGCATTCCACCTCTCAAACCGCACTCTTCCCGATCTTTCCGGCCGTCATCCGATGGTTGGGAAACCTCACTATGGAAGAGCACATACAGGTAGAAGGTAAGATTGTCTCCGTTTTGGCGGGCACCATGTTTCGTGTTGAACTCAGCAATGGGCATCAGGTTCTCGCCCATATCTCAGGCAAGATGCGCAAGCGCTTCATCCGCCTCACTGTTGGTGACCGCGTCAAGCTGGAGATGTCCCAGTATGACCTCAACAAGGCCCGCATCGTCTACCGCCTCCGTTAGAACTTCCTGAAGAGGCCCTCGTCCGGCCCCACTCCCTTGAAAAGGGGATGCTTCCTTTCGATTCCCAAGCCGTCTGATCCGTCCCGAAGTTCCGGGAAAGTCGCGTGCGTTCCCTTCCCTTCCGGTAATCCCAGGTTCAGCCTGTGCCTGGAGTCGTTCGAGTACCAGCGGTTCCCATCCAGCTTGAAACTGTCCGGATCGGTTCCACTCCCCACGTTCACGCCAATCCGGACCCTTCGGTCATAAACCACCACGTTCTCCTGGAACATTCCTTTCTGGCAGGGTGGAAAACGTTCTCCCCTGGATTCCTGAAGGACCCGAAAGACCCACTTCTCCGGAAAGACGATCAGGTTCCGTCGGACCGAGCAGCGATTCGCGTTCACAAAGGCGACCGCAGCCATCCCTCCGCTGAAGAGGTTGTTGTGCACCTGGATCTCCTCCCCCTCGAAACGGGCATCCTTCGGTCGGAAATAGGGCAGCCCTGTGGAACCACCGACGTTGACTCCCCTGTGCCCCGTGTTCTGGAAGAAGTTGTTCCTGATCGTAATGCGCGAGGATCCACCCTTGGCCTGCACGCCACTCTGTTCATCGGAATCCGGAAGGCCCTTGAAGAAGCAGTTCTCGATCACTCCATTGTGGCATCCAACCATATCCACACCCGAACCACCCCAACCCTCAACCAGGCAGTGGATGACCTTGAACTCATCCAGGCCCGACAGCTTGATCGCATCGTGGTTGCCTTGTCCTGAGGTCCCGGTGATGGTCAGGTCCTCAAGGATGACCCCGGTTGATCCCAATCCACGATTGCCCCCATCATCCACGTTGATGCCGTTGCCAGGAAAGTCCCGGGCCACCAGTCCCTTGAGAGTGACATGGCTGCAACACACCAGGTGACAGGAGAAGCTGCCTCCGCGAAAGACCGGTCTTGAATCCGGATCCAGGGCCTCAATGATGACCGGGCGATCAATAGTGCCCTTGATGCCGGTCAAGGTCAGTCCACCACGATAGTTGCCCCCGCGTAACTTCAGGTGATCCCCGGCCTTCAATCCGGACAAGGCCGCCCTCAGTTGCTGGTCACCTGATACAATGATCTCAGCAGCCTCCGTGCACATGATTCCCTGATGAAGGCACGAGAAGAGGGCAACGCACAACAAGGGCAGGAGCTTCAAACAGCGGGAAGGCATCCCAAAAGCTGACAGTTTTGACCGACAGCTCAAGCGGAATCCCCAACCGCCTGCAGCTGACTCCTTGCTTCTCAAGCATTGAGCAACGTGCTACACCTCCGATGCGTCGAACAGGGAACTCTCGAACTCCAATCCAGTCTCAAAGTCCATTCCACAACAAAGACCTTCATGAAATACTTCATCAGGATCCTTGCCCCAGTCCTTGCCCTGTTCTCCTCGTTCACGCTCCAGGCCGTTGAGGTCGGAATCCTCCGTTCGACACTGTCGGCATCCATCTCCAATGGTGACGGCGATGACGACCTGGCCTCCCACTACAACGGCCAGACAGGCATGAGTGCCACCTTGATCTCCGGGGTTCTCGATGCAGCGGCCGTCACTCCCTACGACCTTTTTGTCATCATGCTTCCGGACGACGCCTTTGCCATGGATGAAACCGCCGTCCTTTCCGATTACGTCAATGGCGGAGGCACCCTGCTACTCATTGGAGAGCAGAACGGATTCTCATCGACCGAGAATGGCCACCTCAACACCCTGATGGCCAGCCTGGGCAGTTCCATGTCCCTGGAATCCCAGTCTCTGGGCAGCGGCTTCGAAACAGCGTCGGGAAACCAGATCGCCAACCACCCGATCAACCTCAACATCACCTCGCTCAACTTCGGGAACGTCAACT
The DNA here is from genome assembly GCA_964554035.1 of uncultured Verrucomicrobiota bacterium. GTDB lineage: Bacteria > Verrucomicrobiota > Verrucomicrobiia > Limisphaerales > CAZKNW01 > CAZKNW01. The sequence continues at coordinate 4,946 of CAZKNW010000155.1, read as the reverse complement.
CCATCTCAGGTGTGGCCTCCGGCAATGAACTGATTTTCACGTCCGGCCTTGGCAACGTCTGGGCCGCCACTGAAAACATCGGCCGCGGCCGCATCGTTCTGCTCGCTGATTCCAACCTCCTTTCCAACATCGAGGATACCGGGAGCAACGACAATGGAAGCTGGTTCAGCAACGTCGCCGCCATCGCCGCCGGTTGCGCCCGTGTTCCTGCCGATGCCATTGCCTGGTGGCGCGCGGAAGACAATGCCCTCGACACCGTGGGTTCCCACCATGGCACCTTGGTCAATGGAGCCACCTTTGCGGACGGGCGCGTCAACCGGGCCTTCTCCTTCGACAACTCACTGAACGCCGCCATCCAGGTAAGCGCTCCAGCCGAACTCACCTCCCCCACCCAGTTGTCCGTCGAGGCATGGGTCTATCCGCACAGTTTCCCAAATGGGGCTCCGGCCATTGTCAGGAGGAAATCATCAGCAACCCCGGCTCCGCAATTCACGCTCGCATTGGGCGATGGCATCAACTCCGGATTCCCCCATTTCAATGCGGGCGCGGACGGTGCCGGTCCTGTCTCCACAGAAGCCATTCCGCTCAACACGTGGTCCCACATCGTAGGCACCTTCGATGGCACCACGGCGAACATCTACGTCAACGGAGTGTTGATGGACAGTGATACCGCCACAGGCAGCATTCCAAGCAGCAGCAACGACCTGTTCATCGGGAACTCAGTGGATCTCTCGGACCGCGGCTTCGACGGACTGATCGACGAACTGGCCATCTACACCCGGGCACTGACAAGTGAGGAGGTCGCCTCCCTCTTCAACTCAGGCGGCAACGGCAAGTGCGTTCCAACCCTCTCCCTCCCGAAAGGAGCCATCAGCAGCTGGCAGGGCAACGGCAATGCCAACGACTCCATCGGAAGCAACCATGGAACGCCTCAAAACTGCGTCACCTATGGCCCTGGCATCGTCGGGCAGGCCTTCCACTTCGATGGCAACAACCAGTTTGTGGAGGTTTCTGACTCCGCCACATTGGACGTGACCTCCGCCTTCACCCTGGAAGGGTGGGTTCGCTTCGATTCCTTTCCGGACGGAGAGCCACAGATCATCGCCTCCAAGGGATCCATCGCCGGCGCAGGCACGACTTCCTAAGCACTTTGGTATGACGAGGACTCCCAGGTCATCTCAGGTGCGGCGAACAACAACTCCGGGGGCTCCAACACGGTCAGCTTCGGCCCGTTCACGGATACCACCGACTTCCATCACGTCGCCCTGATCTACAACGGATCCTCCCTTATCCTCTACGTGGATGGCGACGAGAAACAAACCGCAGCCCTCTCAGGCACCATCCTCAACACCTCTGTCCCTTTCTACATCGGGAAAAGATCGGGAGCCGGTGCCGATGGAAATGGGGATCCGATGATTGGATCCGTCGATGAACTCACCCTCTACAACACCGCCCTTTCTCCGACCGACATCGCCGCCATCCATGCAGCCGGTGCCATCGGCAAATCCACATCCATGGGGACAACCTACACCTGGTTTGGCAGTTCGGGTGACTGGTCGGAAGGAGCAAAATGGTCACCCCAGGGAGTACCTGGCCCTGCCGATCACGCCGTCATCCATGCAGGAGTCATCGGTCTCGATTATTCACCGGTGGTCGCTTCCCTGACCTTCACCGGCGGCACCATTGCCGGAGCGAACAACCTGACCGTCAACGACGAGCTCGAATGGTCGGGCGGCACCTTTTCGGGAATCGGCTCACTGTCCCTTCCTCCAGCAACGCGCACCTTTCTGGAAACCGACAACACCAAGACGATTCAGTCCACCTGGACCATCAACAACGGCGGCTACGCGATCTGGAATGGCACCGGAAACATCGCGGGAAGCAACGGCAGCCTTTTCGAGAACAATGGCACCTTTGAGATCAGGAATGCGCAGACCATCGACTACACCAGCATCGGCTCCCAATGCCTGTTCCGAAACAACGGAACGATCCTGAAAACGGTGACAGGCGCCACCGTCATGGACTTCCAGTTCGAGAACAACGGCGTTGTGGACGTCCGCGCCGGTACCATCAACTACGTTTCCATCAGCACCTTCAATGACGGCTCCTCCTTGCTGGGTGAAGGCACCGCCGTCCTTGATGGCTCCACCTACACCCTGAACGGAACCATCACCGGTGACGGCCTGCAGTTCCAGGAAGGCGCCCTCGCCGGGACTGGAACCATCACCGGCAAAATGACCTGGCTGGACGGACAGATGTCCGGCAGCGGCAATTCGTTGACCATCGCCGACACGGGTTCCCTCAGGATCACCGGGAGCGGAAGCCCTTTCCTGCAGGCTGGATTCACGTTGAACAATGACGGGACCCTGACCATTGAGAACACCGGCACCTTTCTGCTGTCCAACGCCCCCGTCATCAACAACAGCGGCCTGATCGAGATCACGTCCAATGTCTTCATGGACTACAACAACACGGGATCCCAACCCTCCCTGAACAACACGGGGACCCTTCGCAGAACCACCAGCTCCGGAACGGCGATTCTTGATCTCGTCCTCAACAACACTGCCCCCGGAAAAGTGGAGGTCCAGTCGGGACAGCTTTCCCTTTCCCTCGGAGGAACAAGTGATGGGACCTTCGATGTGGGGGATGGCCTCTTCCTCAACTTCTCCGGGGGCACCCATATCATCAATACGGGCACTTCCTTCACCGGGTCGGGGACAAGCCGCGTGGTTGGGGCTTCCCTCCAGTTTGATGGCGACGCCACATCCGACGGCATCTTCGAGCTTTCCTCCGTAGGCTCCAGCTTCTTCCTTGGAACGGGAATGCTCACCATCCAATCGGGAGGCCACTTCGAATGGTGGGGAGGCACCATGAGCGGACCAGGCACCACGTTGATCGAGGATGGAGCCACCTTGTCCATTTCCACCGATGCGACAAAGGCCATCCGGAATGGCTGGACCCTTCACAATGAGGGCATGACAACCTGGACAGGCACGGGCGACATCGATGGATTCAATGGCGGATTGATCGAGAACGCCGGATTCTGGGAAATCCAGAATGATGCGAACTTCGACTACACCAACACGGGAAACCGGCCCAGTCTTGTCAACACGGGCACCTTCAGGAAGACCACGGCAACCGGCGACTCGACCATCGAGTTCACCCTGAGCAACAGCGGCACCTTCGATGTCCAGACCGGAACGGTTTCCCTGCCCGTCAACGGCGAGTTCCAGGAGGGCAGCTCCTTTACGGGTGATGGAAGGTTCAGGGTTACCGGAAGCGAATGCTCCATCACGGGCAATGTCTCAGGCCCCGGACTGGAGATCCAGGGCGGCACACTCCTTGGAGGCGGTGGCACGGTGAATGGGGAACTCCATTGGACCGGAGGTGTCTTCCGCAGCGGAACCCTGAACATTGGCGAATCCGGACAGCTCTTTCTGGAAGGCCCTTCAACCAAGACCTTGAACAGCACCTTCATGCTCAACAATTCAGGCACGCTCACCTGGACGGAGGGCACGCTCACCTCCGCCAACCAGCCGACCATCAACAACTCGGGACTCTTCGACATCCAGACCGACGCCTTCTTCGACTACACCAACACCGGAGGGGAACCCACCATCAACAATACAGGCACCCTCCAGAAGTCGGCAGGAACCGGGACGGCAACCCAGACCCTTCTCACAGGTGCCAGCTTCACGGGCATGGGCACCCACCGCATCCAAGGCACCGGTGAAGTGCAGGCAAATGGAGACACCTCCGTCCCGGGCAACCTTGAACTTGCGGCAGGGGGCATCCTGTCCGGAACAGGAACGATCACGATCACGGGTACCATGGACTGGAGCGGCGGCATCCAGTCCGGATCCGGTACCACCCTGATCGATGACGGCTCCACGCTTACCATCTCCGGAAGTGCACACAAGGAGATCTCAAGCCTGCGTACGATCCAGAATGATGGCATGGCAACCTGGTCCGGCAGCGGTGATCTTCGCGGCCGCCTCGGAGGGCAGATCGTCAATAACGGAACGCTCGAGATCCAGAACGACCAGACCTTTGACTACATCAACATTGGCGACAGGCCGTCCTTCTTGAACAGCGGAACCATCCGAAAGACCTCGTCCACCGGGACCACCACCATGGACTTCTCCATGACAAACACCGGTGTTATCGACGTCGAGGGTGGCATTTTCCAGATCGTCGTGGCCAGCACCCTGGGCGACGGATCCATGTTCATCGGTGCCGGAAAGACCCAGTTGACCACGGCCGCCTTCAGCATCAGCGGCCAACTGGGAGGTCCAAGCCTGGAGTTCGAGAGCGGCACCCTGACCGGGACAGCGACGCTCAATGGAACGCTCTCCTGGACAGGGGGCTTCATCACCGGAAACCATACTCTCACCATTGCGGAAACCGGTACCATCCAGATCTCAGGAGCTTCCACCAAGCGAATCGAAAACCTGATAACCATCAACAACGAGGGCACCATCACCCTAGCCGGTAGCGCCAACTTGGGCGGAAGAAATGGCGGCACGATCAACAACAGCGGCACCTTCGACATCCAGAACGACCAGGGCCTCGATTACGAGAACTTCGGAGACCAGGTCTCCTTCAACAACAGCGGCACCCTCCGCAAGTCCTCAGGCACCGGAACCTCCCTCTTCGATTTCAATTTCTCGAACTCGGGAACCGTGGAGATCCAGTCCGGAACCCTGGATTTCAGGAGAACCTACAACCAGACGGACGGACAGACCTCGCTCGCGGGAGGCAACCTCACATCCACCTTCGAAATCGGAATCAGCGGCGGCGTCCTGAGTGGATCAGGGACGGTGACCGGTGATGTCAGCAACACCGGCGGTGAAGTCCAGCCGGGCAGTTCAGCCGGGACCCTGACCATCGATGGCGACTACAGCCAATCTTCCAGTGCCAGCCTGCTCATTGAACTCGGCGGAACC
>CAZKNW010000154.1:0-8521 GCA_964554035.1 uncultured Verrucomicrobiota bacterium | reverse complement strand
GAAACAGGCACCAGCTCAAACGCGCCCAAACGTGCCAGCTCATTGAGCAGAATGGGCTGGAGGGCATCCACCCCGCTTTTCAGCTCATGGGACGTCCGGGAGGAAACCACGGGGAGGAAGGCGACCCGGCGTATCGAATCAGGCAGGGTTCCCGTGCTTTGGTGCACGTTCATGGGCTCGTAGCCCGGCCCGCGGACAGCATTGGGGTTGAGCTTCTGGGAAACCGACTGACACCCGGCCCCGAGGACAAGACATCCAAGCAGGAGCCCTTTTAGGACCAGGAATCCATCATTCATTTTCAATTTGTCTTTCCAGCGCATCGAGCAGGCCTTTGATACGGGACAACCAAGGCACAAGGCTGTGTTCCAGTATTTCGGAAAATGCCAGGGAGGCGGCTTCACTCTGATTGCTGTCGGCTTCCAGCATCACCAGGTTGACCTTGCTGACAATGAGGTCAATCTCCTCGAGAAGATCGTTGAGGGAATGGCGTTCAATCCAGTCCTCAAACTGACGGTCACCCCACAGTTCCCTGAGAAAATTGAGGGCGGTCAGTGGTTTGCGGATCTCCGGTTGCCAGGCATCCCAGATCCGCTTGATGGTCGGCCAGTTGTTGATCATGACGACCAGGACCGCCTCCTCAACGCTCGACTCGAGCCTTCGGGTATCGGTCTTGGCGGTTTCGATGGTCTTGGTGCTCAGCTCCTCATAGCTCATGGTACGGGCGGAAACGGTCCTGAAGGAATCCTTCTTCACCCAGGCGCCCGGCCAGTGGATCTTCTCGCCATCCACCTCCATGGATGACAGCACCCTTTCCTTGCGGAGGGCGATCAACTCCAACTGGACCTTGATGGCAGAGAGGGACCCCAAGGCCTCCACCTGCAGTTCAACAGGTTCGCCATCGAGAAAGATTTGGACATGATGAGAGGAGGAGACGCTCTCCCCTGGCTCGCCCTTCATGCGGAAGCTATCGGCAAGTGCCCGTCGGGGCTGAAGTCATTTTTCGTGAAGCAAAGCGCCAAAGGCGGCATCGGCAAATTTTGTGCGCACTTTGTAAAGCTTTGTATTGGCACGGCTTGGATGAACTCGATTGGTCAGGAGAATGGCAAATCCCCCGTTTTCCGGATCCATCCAGATCGAAGTACCCGTGAATCCCGTATGACCAAAGGAACTCCTTGAGGCGACACTCCCGGCCGAGGTGGATCCATCCGCCATCTGCCATCCCAAGCCACGGTCTCCCGGCTCCGGCTGATTCGAGGCAAAGGTCCTGACGGTGTTCTTGTGGAAGACGCGTCCCTCCCCGTTCCATGCCTTGAGCAGCTCGGCTGCCAGTAGAGAAAGATCTGAAACGTTCGAGAAGAGCCCGGCATGCCCCGTAAGCCCCTGACCCGCCCGGGCATTCTCATCGTGAACGACTCCCTGGATGAAGCCTCCCTCTCCATCCTCCTCGGTGGGTGCGATCTTCGCCTTCAGGACGCCCGGAGGATTCCTGCGGGTCTCCTTCATCCCCAGTGGACCAAAGACCAGCTCCTGCTCGAGTTCAAAAAGAGGCTTGCCGCCCAGGCGAGACACCACTTCACCCATCAGCATCATGCCGGGATCACTGTATTTGTAGCGACTGCCGGGTGCCGCCTCGAGGGGAAGCTCCAGGATGGCACCGATCAACGCGGCATAACCGTCAAGCTCCTTGTAGAAGGGCTTCCAGGAAGGCAGACCCGATGTGTGGGTCAGCAGATGCCTCAGCTTCACCTCCCGCCGCCAACGCGCTTGTTCCTCACCGGTCGCACCCTCAAGAAACTCCGGACAAACCTCATGCAGCCGCAGGTCCAGATCCAGTTTACCGTCCTGAAAAAGTCTCATGGCGACCGTCGTGGTACCGATGACCTTGGTCAGGGACGCGAGGTCATAGAGTGTGTCCCCCGTGACAAGATGCTCCTTCGACACGGAAAGATGACCAAAGGGCTCCATCCATTTCATTCCCTCCATCGTGCCAAAGGCGGCCACCGCACCAGGGTAGGCTCCTTCGCGAAGTCCTGAACGAACCGCATCCGATGCCGCCTCAAGGTTCAGCTCCGCCGACAAACCTGTCGGAGGCATCGAGGCGAGGAAAAGCAGAAGGGCCACAAGTTGGAGTCGCATGAGGCAAAGATTCCCAGATGCACTCCTGATCGAAAAGCCAGAACACCGAGCTAATCCTCAAGGGACGCTCTCAGGGCGGCAAAAAGATCCTTCGATCGTTCCTGCTCCACGGGCAGGTTCTTCTTGGCGTCCATGTCGACGGTCAGGTCCTCCGGCAGGTCATCGAGGAAGGAGGAGGGATGACACGGTGTCATTTCACCAAACTTCTTCCGTGCATCGCAACGCGAGATCCGAAGGGTCTGCTTGGCACGCGTGAGGGCGACATAGAAGAGCCTCCGCTCCTCGTCGAGCGTTCCCTCCACCTTGGACCTCGAATGAGGTATCAGCCCTTCTTCGGCCCCCACGATGTAGCAATGGGGAAACTCCAGGCCCTTGCAGCTGTGCATGGTGATCAGTGTGACGGCATCCCCCTGAAGTTCCTTCTCCTCCGACCTTTCATTGTCGAGGGTGATGTCTTCCAGGAAGGTCATCAGCTTGGTGTCGGGAGCATCGTGTGGCCTGCCCACGGAGTCCATGGTGGAAATCAGGTCCTTGAGGACCCGGATCCGGTTTTCCGCACCTTCCTCGGTCTTCTCGTATTTCCTCAGTTCATCCCAGTAGCCGACCTCATCAAGAAAACCCAGTGCCCAGCTTTCCAACGATGGCGTCTGGTCGAGATAGCCTTTGGCCTGAGGATTCAGGTGCCCTCTCGTTTCCTCCACAAAATCAACGAAATCCAGGATTGAACCTCGAATCCGGCTCATCATGCTGTCATGGACGTCTGTGTGCTTCATCGCGGCATACACCGAGCTACGACGCTCCTGACTCGCCCCGAGAAGCCTCTGCATGGTCTTGTCCGAAAGTCCCCTCGGCGGGGTGTTGGCCACCCTCAACAGGCTGACATCGTCATCGGGGTTGAGGAAAAGCTTCAGGTAGGCGATGAAGTCCTTGATCTCCTTCCGGTCGAAGAAGCTCATTCCGCCGATCAGGTTGTAGCGCACCTCGGCCTTTCTCAGCGCCAGCTCGACGGGGCGGGACTGGATGTTGGTCCTGAAAAGGATGGCAAACTCCCCCAAACGGATCCCTTCGGCCTTGGAGCGGAAGGCAATCTCCTCGACCACGGACTTCGCCTCAAGCTCCTCGTTGTCAAAACTCTGGAGCTGGATCAGCTCGCCCTCGCCATTCTGTGACCAAAGGTTCTTGACCCTGCGGTTCGGGTTCTTGGCGATGACGGCATTCGCCGCCTTGAGCACGACATTGGTGGAACGGTAGTTCTGCTCCAGCTTCACCACCTTCACCTCCGGATAGAATTTCTCAAGATCAAGCAGGTTGGCGATTTCAGCGCCCCGCCAGCCATAGATGCTCTGGTCATCGTCCCCGACCACGCAAAGGTTGCGATGAACATTCGACAGCTGGTTCACCAGCTGGAACTGGGCTCCATTGGTGTCCTGATACTCATCCACCATGATGAAACGGTAGCGGTCCCGACAGGCATCCAATGCGGCGGGGTGCTCCTTGAAGAGCTTCAGGACGAGCAGCAGCAGGTCGTCGAAATCGACCGCATTGCATGCCTTCAGGGCATCATTGTAGCGCTCCATCACATACTCCGCCATGCTCGACACCTTCTCGTCGGCCCCTTCCGGCACCTCGCCTCCAGCGTTCTTGATCCGGCTGATCATGGAGAGAATGGGGCGGGGATCCGTTTTCTCATCGCGGGCCGAAATAGCACTCATCACCTTCTTCAGGGCGCTGAGCTGCTCCGTTTCGTTGTAGATGACGAAGTTTCGCTTGTAGCCGAGACGCTCGATGTGAACGCGGAGAATCCGTGAACAAAGGGAATGAAATGTGCATACGGTGGGCTTCGGTGCCGGACCATCCTCGCTTCGGCGGGATTCCCTCGGAATCAGGTGGGAAACCCTTTCCTTCATCTCCCTCGCCGCCTTGTTGGTAAAGGTCACGGCAAGAATGTTGTCCGGAGAGAGTCCCCTTTCGATCATATGGGCAATCCGATGGGTGATCACCCGCGTCTTGCCCGTCCCGGCTCCCGCCAGAATGAGAACCGGCCCCTTGACGGTAACCACCGCCTCTCGCTGTTGTGGATTTAGCGACCCCAGATCGATCATGCGGGCCGGAGTGTAGGGAGAGCCCTTCCTGAGACAAGGCGAAGCTGGACCGGAACCATGAAAAATCCGAATCAGTCCTCTTTGGGTTTCTCAACAGACCTCGTCTTCTCCGGCAGATCGCCAAAAATCATGACCCCGGCACCCGTCTGGAGCACGTTGGAGACGACCACCTCACTCTTCTTTCCGATCATCCCGATGGCACCGTTCACCACCACCATGGTCCCGTCCTCAAGAAAACCCACAGCCTGCCCCTTGTCCCTTCCTTCCCGGATCAGGGACACTTCGAGCACCTCTCCCGGAAGGATGACCGGCTTGAGGGAGCGGGCCAGTTCATTGAGGTTGAGCACCGAGACACTCTGAAGCTCGGCAATCCGGGTCAGGTTGTAGTCATTGGTCACAAGCCGGGCGCTCAAGCCCTTGGACAGGACCACCAGCTTCTGGTCCACCTCGTTCTCGGCCGAGACGTCGGCCTCGTGAATCTTAACGTCCACCTTGCGATTGCCCTGCAGCTTGCGAAGCAACTCAAGTCCACGGCGTCCACGGCCCCGCTTCAACGGATCCGCAGAATCCGCCAATGTGTGGAGCTCCTTGAGGACGAAACGGGGGGCAAGGAACCTGCCGTTCAGGAAGCGGTTCTCCACCATGTCGAGGATCCTGCCGTCGATGATGGCACTCGTATCGAGGACAAGAAGCTCTTCCGGACGATTCTGGGCGGAAAGACGAATGTAGGGAATCACGAGGGACATGTCCTCCTTGTTGCTCCTCAGCGCCATAACCATGCCGATGTATCCGAATCCGATGAAGAGGCAGAGTCTCAACAACCAGAGCAAACGCTCATCCTCCACGTAGACAAAAAGACCGGATCCATCGATGACCCCGGCGATCAGGGCCCCCAGGATGAGACCAAAGGTCGCTGCGGAAAAGGCGCGCAGGGTGAACCCCTTCAGCATCTCATCGAGTCCGATCAACAGACCTCCGAACCCAAACCCGACAAACATGCCCTGCATGGGACCCTGAACCAGGTTGGGCTGCATTTCACTGACGGCATAGCCACCAAGAATGCAGAGACTCAGAAAGAGCAGACGAATGACCCAGAGAGATTTTTCCATAGGTAGGACACCTGGCACAAAACTTGTCCCGGGAGTGAAGAAAGTGTTCAAGGGAAGCCCCGCTTCAACAAGACATTTTTAACCTCCCGAAAAGCGTACGAAAAAAGGCCGCCCGGATTGCTCCGGACGGCCCTCGTGAATTCAGACGGAAGAATACTACTTCTTCTTGGCCTTGGCCCAACGGCGCTTCTGGGCAGCGGCGATCGCCTTGCGCCCTGCTGCACTCAATCCCTTGGCCTTCTTGGCAACAGCCTTCTTGGCAGCCACCTTCTTTCCCTTGGCCTTCGCCTTCACCCTGGCTTTTGCCTTTGGCTTGGCTGGCGCCGAAGAAGCGGCACCGGAACCACCTTTGAGCGAGAAGACACCCTTGTTGTTCTCGAAGAGTTCCTTCCCGGCCTTGTTGTAGAGGGTAACCTGAAGATAGTTCAGGGGATTCTTGTTGGTGAACTTGTAGCCGAACTTTTGCACGGCATCCATGATCTCCTGCTTCGTCATGGCGCCTGTCTTCAGCACCTCGGCGACCGCTGCCTTCAAGGAGAGTTTTCCGGATGGCTTGCGCCCACGTTTGCCGGCCTTTGGTTTCGCGGTTGCCTTGGGAGCCACTGCCGACTTGGCAGGACGCCCACGCTTCTTCGCAGGTGCGGCCTCTACCACGGCCTTGGGTGCCGATCCCGAGAGTACCCTGTTGATCTCGGCCAAACGCTGCTCCAACTCGTGCTTCTCCTGAACCAGTGCCGTCTGCAGCTCGATGAATGCCTTTAGATTGTCGTTCTTCATGACTTAAATATTTTCGGATGGATTACTGAACTTCCATTTCTTCAACCCCGTCCCCGTCGGAGGAGGCCATGTCAGGTGGATCGCCTTCCTTGAAGGTCCCCTTCTTGTCGATGAATCCGCTTTTGCCATCCTTGACCACGACAGCATATCCCCCATCGGAGAAACCATCCGCAGCTTCAAAGATGGGCTCGAAAACATATTCTCCCTTGGTATCAATATAGCCCCACTTTTCGTCAACCAGAACAGGCGCCGACCCATTGGAAAAATCCCCCGCCTTGGTGAACTTCGGCTCGATGGCATAGCTTCCATCTTCCTTGATGAATCCCTGGAGATCGCCGGAACGCACCCTCGCAAGCCCCTTCTTGAAATGCATGGCCGCATCAAACTTGGGCTCAATGATGACCGAACCACCCTTCGTGTAACCCCACTTGCCATCGTCACTCCGGAAGGGCGAGACCTTGTTGGGATCGACAGGGGTTGCAGCCGTATCTTCAGTCGCCTGAGGCGTACATGCGGCGAGGAAAGCGGCCATCAGGGCCACACCGGTGAGTTTGAATAGTTTCTTCATAGGATATAAGGGCAGGTTCGCCCGACAGGAAACACGTGTTCGTGAAAGGACGCTTCTATAGAAGAACCTCCGATGTAGCAAGCCTCTTCCGAGAGTCATGCTATCGCGACTCTAGACATAGCCTGGCACGCTTTTCCGCCTCCTTGAGCTCATCTTCCGACAAGGTGGCCGTCAGTGTCTTCACCAGGGACTGCGCATCCTGGTGTCCCAACTTGAAGGATACCTGCGCCCACTTGAAGGCCTCGGTCCGGTCCACCCTTCCGCCAGATCCACCAAACAGCATATATGCAAGCTGGAGCTGCCCCTCCACATGTCCTGCCATGGCGCTTTCATAGTACCACTTCCTCGCCTGACCAAGATCCTTCTCCACACCCATGCCCCGCTCATAAGTCCTCCCGAGCCGAAACTCAATATCACCGTTGCGATGCATCGGGGCTTCCTCTCCGGAGATCACCGCCACCTGGTTTGTCGTCCCATCCTGTTTGGCCTTCTCCCTTGCCCGTTCTTCAAGCCTCGCGAGCCTCGCCTCCATCTCCGGGCTCAAGGCATCCTGATGAGTGTAGGGGAACTCTCCGTCTGTGGACTCCCTGATGGCTTCAGGCGGTTCCACTCCGGGATTCTCCTCGACGTCCCCATTCACCGAAGTCTCCACAACGTCATCGCCAGCGCCATCCCCCTCAATCACCGCCTGCACCACCGGGTCCCTGCGTGCTTCCAGCCGCATCGAGTTGAAAAGGACGCCGGCCGCAAGGAATCCTATCAGCAGAAGGATGGAGGCAATGAAGGCACATCCCATCCTCGCCTGCTTCTGGATCGGGACGGCTTCAATGCCGGCCACGGTCGTCGCCTTGCGGTTTGCCCCGGCCGCCGTTCGCCTTCTTTCCCTGGATGCCGGTTCCGGCTGGGGCACCTCGGTCGCGAGGCTTCCCCTCTTTTCAAGGTGAAGGACGATCAACTTGTAGGCCTCGTTCAACTCCTTCAGCTTGAGCTCACCCTTGGCCCTCAGTTTCGGATCATTGGGAAACCGGTCGGGATGCCAGACCTTCGCCAGTTCGTGATACGCAGCCTTGGCATCGCGCCGGGTCGCACCGGGAGCGAGTTCAAGGATCTCCATGCACCTCTTGAGTGTCAGTGACATCGAATGGACCGAACAAATAAAACGTTGAACGCAAAGTGGCAACGTCTACCCTCGGCGCCTCTGTCATGCCGGTGTGGCGAAATTGGTAGACGCACGGGACTTAAAATCCCGGGACCTTCAAAAGTCGTGTGGGTTCGAGTCCCACCACCGGTACCAGCCTCGGGGATCCATCGCCCTAGAGGAAATCCTGGTTGGCATACTTCTTCTCCCTTCTTTCCCTCTGACGGTACTCCGTCGGTGAGAGCCCCGTCATCTTCTTGAAGTCCCGACTGAAGTAGAATTGATCATAGTAGCCGGTTTCCTCTGCAATCGACGCAATGGTATCGTCCGTCTCAATCAACCGCTTCTTCGCCTGATTGATCCGCTCCCTCTTCAACCAGTCGATCGGACTCGTTCCCGTGGCCGCCTTGAACTGCCTGTGAAAACTCGAGACGCTCATGCCTGCAAGCCGGGCCAGTTCCCCCACGGTCAACTGTTGTCGATAGTTCAGCCTCATCGCCTCCAGGGGCTTCCTCAACGACTGGGGAATCTCTGAACCGGAGGTGGGGACGGCCTCATGCCGTGCCTCGAAAAGAAACATGATCAGCTTCCCGACTTCGGCATGAAGGGCCGCCTCCATGGCAATGGGACGTTCCTTGAGGATCCTGAAGATGGTTTCAAAGGTGGCGGCCGCCTCCTCCGACTGGATGCC
>CAZKNW010000153.1:0-8548 GCA_964554035.1 uncultured Verrucomicrobiota bacterium | reverse complement strand
GCAGGAATGATCTGGTCGGTGTCGATGTTGTCCCTGACTACAAATACAGGGCCTTTGATCACAGAATCCATAGGCGCGGAAGTCTGCCCTGCTTTCCCGGGGAGATCAATGGGTGAAATGCAGGGGGAACAGATGGATTTCCCGCAGATTCAGAAAAGCCACAGATTGGAAAAGGAACAGGAGGAAGCAGAGGCAACAGAGATCGCGGGACAGAATACGAAAGCCCCACTCAAACAGGCCCCACCGAATCCCCGACCTTCACCTCGCCGGTTTCGATGATCTTGGCGAGGACGCCCTGTTTGCCGTTCATCATGCGTTCCTTGAGGCCTTCGGCGAGTTTGTCCATCTGCCAGCAGGGATCGCGGGGGGCATAGATCTCGACGACCGCTTCACCCACCTGGAGGCGCTTCCCGATGAACTGCTGGAGGTCGATGCCCTCGGTCTCCACCTGGGAACGGGCCTCTCCCGGTTCGATGGTTCCAATACCCAAGGCATCGGCGTGCTCCTGGAGCTGTTCCCTCTCGATCAGGGTCAACTGACGCCGGGTGCGTCGGCCGAAGTAACGGGACTCCCCCTCGATGCCCTTGCCCGCCACCAGCCTGATTGACGTGGCCTCGACGAAGGGTTCCCCGCTCTTGGGCGGGTGTAGATGAAGGGACGCGACTTTTCCGACCGCCGCAGCCATGACCTAAAGGGTGACGGCCACCTCGTTCTGGAGGATCTGGTCGAGGGTCTGTCGCCGACGGATCTCCGCCAGGCTTCCATCCTCGCGCAGGAGAAGCTCCGGCGACTCAGGGAAGGAATTGTAGTTCTTGGCCGACATGGAGGAACAGTAGGCACCCATGCCCTCAATGACGCAGAGGTCACCGATCGCCGCCTTGCTCAGAGTGCGCGGCGCCAGCTGGTCGGCCACGCCGTTCGCGGTGGTGATGAGGTCGCCTGACTCACAGCAATGGCCCACGGCCACATAGTCCTCGGTGCCCTCCTGGGGCTGACGGGAAACGATGATGAGCGGATGCCTGGATCCGTAGAGCGACGGGCGGAGCAGCTCGGTCATGCCCGCATCCAGCTTCAGGAACCTGTAGCCGTTCTCACCGGTATGGGTCATGTCCTGGACGGTGGTGACCATGGCGCAGGTATTGGCCAGCAGCCAGGTACCCGGCTCGATCTCCAGGTGCAGCTCGCGACCTGTCTCCTTAGCGAAGTTTTCGAAATTTTCCTTCACCGGCGCACCCACGACCTGCAAGTCCGTGGTCTTCTCGTCGGACATGCGTCCCACCTTGTAGCCGCCGCCGAGATTCAGGTGGGTCACCTTGGGAAAGGCCTTCACCAGGTTGAGGCTCAGGGTGGAGGCCTTCTGCCATACGGCGGGATCGCTGCCGGATCCGATGTGCGTGTGGATCCGGAAGACCTCGAGGGAATGCTTCTCAACAATCGCCTTCACCTCATCGAGCATCTCATGCCAGATGCCGAAGCTGGAGGATGGGCCACCGACATTGGTCTTGTTGGTTCCACCCGATCCCACACCAGGATTGAAGCGGATGCCGATCCGGCTCCCGGGCATGGCCGAGCCAATGCGGTCGAGCTGCGACAGCGAGCAGGCATTGATGGTGACGCCCTGTTCGCTGAGCTCCTTGAAATGCGCAGGCAGTTGCTGAGTGCTGAGGCTGATCTGGGTACCTCCCACACCGGCCCGCATGGCACGCTCGGCCTCCCATCCCGAACTGGCATCCACGTGCAGTCCGGCGCGGTTGAAGATCTGGAGAATGGCCGCGTTGGAGCTGGCCTTCATGGCATAACGCGCGGTCAACCCGAAGGCATTCGGGAAATTCATCGCCGCGGCAGCGTTGGCCTTCAGCGTCTTCTCATCATAGACAAACGCCGGGGTTCCAAACTGTTCAGCGGCCTGGAGGGCCTGTTCCTGGGTCAAAAAGCGCAACTGTTCCATCGGTCAGAGCCGGTGATTAACAACGGAGCGGCACACAGACTCCAGAAAAAACAGCGCTCAGGACGCCTTGGTGGAAGAAGGAAGAGGCTCTTCCCTCCGCCCTGTATTTCCCCTTCTGAAGAAGAAGGGCCACACCATGATGACCAGGAACGACGCCCCACTGAGGGCGCCACCCAGGGCAAGGGAAGGTTCATGATATTCGAAAACAACCTGATGTTCCCCCGCCGGAATCACCGTGGCCATGAAGGCATGGTTGGCCCGAAGGATAGGCGCCGGTTCCCCATCAATGCTCACTTCCCAGCCTGGATGCCAGGACTGCGCCATCACCAGCATGGTCTGCCTTGATGCCAGGGCGGTCAGCTCAAGCCGCCCCAGCCCGGCCGACACAAGATCGACCTTCGCCTCCGGATCCGCCTCCACGCCCTCGGGCAAGGGATCCACGTAGACCATTTCAGCAGGCCGGAACGATTCATCGGCCAGGGCCATGTCAAAAGGCTGCTCCATCGAAACCGCCACCTGCCCCGCGGTCACCCACGCCATTGCTGTCGGTCGCGAATCCCATTCCACCACGCTGGCGGCGGACGTCTGGAAGGAGACGCCCAGGAAATCCTTCAGGCGCTCGTAGCTGGCGTCGGAAGGACCATCCGGATAAAAGAGCTTCTCCACCTCATCCTCGTGGCGCATGCGAAGGGTCGAGGAACCATTCACCTTGGGTGCGCGGTCGAGGACGTTGAGATTCGACCACATGGCCAGTCGCTTTCCATACATATCGTCAAAGTGGGATTCCACCCAACTGCGCAACAGTCTCTCCTCGGCCTTTCGGGAGATGAAGATCCGCTGTCGGCCAACCCAGCTCTCAAGTTCCATCTTGTGATCGTGTCTCGCCAGCATGGGAAGCAGGATGTCGGATGGAAGCGTTGGGTTGCGGTTGGGGATCGCGGAGATGCCTTCAAGGACCAGCAACGCCATGAGCAGCCGTTGGTAGGGCCATCGCTTCGCCCTATCCAGCTGCTTCATGCCGGGCAGGAACAACAGCCCGGCAAACAGACCCAGCAGGAGCAGGCGGGTCATGGCCGTCTTGCTCAGGAAACGCACGGCCGCATCCGCCCCTTCTCCGTAAAAGGAGCGCGACCACATCAACATGAGAAGGACACCAATCGCCACGCCCGCGATCCCTTTCCAGAGAAACATCATCCTCTCCTTTTCCCGTCCTTCTTCTGCGGACTCCAGCCACGCCATGCCCGCTGCCGCAAGCAGAGGGAGAACAAAGGCCATCACGAAAAGCCACTTCACCGGATAGCGGAAGATCTTGAGGAGGGGGAGAATCGACTTGGCGACTGGCAGAAGCAATCCAGCTTGCCCCATTGCCAGCCAGACCGAAACGCCGATCAGACCGAGAAGAAACCAACGCAAGCGCCCCTTGGACTTCATTACACCAAGGGCACCAAGGGCCAGGAAAGGCAGTCCCGGATAGTAGCTGGTCAGGAAGTTCTGTCCCTCCTGAACGAAGCTGCCCTGCGCCGTGGTGAAGTAACGGAAAAGGGGCAGGAAGAAATTCGCCACGCCGGTCAGGGGCATTGCCCATTTCTCCTCGTAGTAGCCCGAGGTCCTTTGCGACAGCTCGAGCATTTGAAAAAACGGCAGCAACTGAACCATGCACAACCCGCTCACCACCAGGACCACACCGGCCAGCTTGAGCAGGACCGGTTTGAAAGGAACCGCCCCGGAAACGAGCCTCTCCAGCACCAGGACACCCAGGATGATCCAGGTCATCACGGTGAGTTCCGGAACACCGGCCAGAAGCTGCAACGCCGACACCAATACCCAGGCCCGCCATGGCCCGCCATCACAGCAGCTTCTCAATCCGAGCAGGACAATCCATGGCATCCAGCCAAGGGCCACCACATAGTTGGGCCACATCAGGCTGGAAAGGACCGTTCCACCAAAGACGAACCCAACACCCGCCACATCCGGGGCCAGGCCATCGGGATACCACCGCGCCGCCAGCCGCCTCATGCCCAGACCCGCCAGGAAGAGATGGGCAATGCAGAACAGATTGAGCGACCAGGGCATGGGCAGCAGCACGAAGATCCAGACCAACGGATAGAAGGTCATGGTTCCCCACTGCGCCAGGAAGGGTGCACCGCAGTTACTGTAGGGATTCCATCGGGGCAGCTCGCCGGAAAGCAGACTGTCCCGCAACAGTTCCATGAAGGGATAACCAAGGACACCAAAGTCGCGATGGAAGAAGGCCTCTCCTCCAAAGAGCACCTTCCAGAAGCACACGCACAGGAACGCTGCAAGGAGCACGGCAAACCGGGATTCTCCCTCCGACTTCAGAAGACGCTCCCATGGTTTGACCGGTTGATCCGAGGTGTCGCTCATTGTTGACCCGGCCACTTCACGTCAGCCACACACATCCTGTCAAGGACCGCACACCTTTACGTAGGTGCCTTCGCAAGAAGGTGCGAGCCCAGCGCTGCGGCCACGCTTTGGCAAGCGCGGCTACTTCATTGATAATCCGCGCCGGTCAGGCTCTTCATGACGGAGTGCTGCCATTGGTTGAGGCCTTCCTCCATCTTCTTCACCTGAGCCGGCTTTTCCTCCGCCAGGTTCTTCTTCTCAGCCGGGTCCTTCTTGAGATCGAACAACTCGACCGATGAGGGCTTCACGTTTTTTCCCCGGATCACCAGCTTGAAATCGCCATCCACCGCAACGCGATCCCCCACGAGATCGCCCGGGGTCACCTTCGGGTGGATCAGGTTCTTGAAGTTCCGGGTGGCGATGTTGCCGCTCAGTTTCACAAGCGGCGTTGTTCCCGTCTGCTGGTCGTCATTCAGATAGGGCTCCAGCTTCAGTCCCGCTTCACGACGCGTGTCGTAGCTCCAAAAGTAGATGGGAGAAGGGCGGCGCTTCATCTTTCCCTCGATCAGGGGAACCAGGTTGATTCCATCCAGGGGCCGTTTCGGAAGCGGAACACCTGCAATGGCGCAAAGGGTCGGAAGCATGTCACTGGTCACCGACTTCACATCGCTGTGTCTCCCCTTCCCGATCCTTGCAGGCCATTCGATGATGCCCGGGACACGCGTGCCACCTTCATACATCTGCCCCTTCTGGCCACGGAAGGGGGAAGCCACAAGTCCACTGGAGGGCGTTCCGTTGTCACCGCAGTACCAGTGAAGGGTGTTCTCGAAGGCACCCGTCTTCTTCAGGTGGTTGCGCAGGGTACCCAACGAGCGATCCATGGCCGTGATTTCGGCAAAGCGCTCCCGCAGGACATCCCCCAGAGGACGTTGCACCTGTCGTCCCGTCTCATTCGAGGTGAGCTTCACCTTCTTGTCGGGATGTTTCCCTGGCAGGTCATCGTAGAGAGCGAGATCCTTGGGAAGCCCGCTGTAGGGTTCATGGGGCGAACCATACCAGACCACGACAAAGAAGGGTTTGCCCTTCTTCCTGGCCTTTTCCATGAAACGGATCGCCTCATCAATGATGATCTCGGAACTCTCTCCCATGAACTTCTCAGGCTTGCCACCATTGCGGGATAGCACCGGGTCCAGCTCAAAGAAATTGTCATGGGAAAGCCATTCATCAAACCCCATCGCACCCGGGCTCGTCGGGGAGGACTTCTTCACGGGACCCAGGTGCCATTTCCCAAAATGTCCACAGGCATAGCCAGCCTTCTTGAGCAGCTGTGCCACCGTGATTTCCTCGGGACGGGTCGACCAGTTCGGAGCGAAGGTGCCGTAGCGGTTCGGATGACGCCCCGTCATCACGCTGCCCCGCGTCGGAGAACAGGAGGGATGCCCCGCATAGAAGTGATCCAGTCTCAGGCCCGACGACGCCATTTCATCCAGCACCGGTGTCTTCACGTAGGGATGCCCGTTGTATCCCGTCTCCTCCCAGCCATGATCATCCCCCATGGTCAGGATGATGTTGGGAAGATCCGCCGCGCCCGCGTGACACACCAGACCAAGAACAAGGAAAAGAAAAATGCGTTTCATGGATTTGGCGATAGTGCCGGGATGGCGTTGTCGAATGAAGAAAAAACAAGGCACGCCAAAATGGCGTGCCTTGAAAAACATCTACGTGGATCTGCGAAATCTGCGGATCAGTTGGCGATGCAGTAAAGGTTCTTGTGCCCGCGCAGGAACAACTGATCGCCCACGATGACCGGTGATGCATCAATATTGTCATCCAGGACATTGGTCGCCACGACCTCCAGCTTGTCGGAATCCTTGATGACCAGGGTGGTGCCACCGCGGCCCACGACATAGAGGTGCCCATTTGCGATCAGGGGAGAAGCATAGATGCCACGGATGCCTTCCAGGCGCTCATCCACATAGATGGGTTCACCCGTCTTCGCGTTCATGCAGGAAAGGAAGGCACTGTTGCTCTTGTGGAAGTACAGACGATCTCCGGACAACACCGGCGATGGCACATAAGGCGTGCTGCGGTTGAAGCTCCATGCCACGGCATCGGTGCCCGTCACGTCACCCTTGGCGGTCAGCTTGATCGCCTGGAGCGCGGTTCCCCGGTAGCCACTGGTGACATAAACCAATCCATGCCCGACGACCGGTGTGGGAATGACATTCTGCGTCAGTCCACCCGCCTGCCAGATCAGGTCGCCATTGGATGCATCATAGCTGCGGGTTGCCTTGGAGCCGCTCACGATGACCTGTTCCTTGCCGGCGGCATTCACCACTACAGGAGTGGTCCATGAAGTCTGCTCGTCCCGTTCCTTGCGCCAGATCTCCTTTCCACTCTGCTTGTCGAGCGCAACGATGAAGGACTGCTCCTCATGATCCCAGAGGACGATCAGGGCCTTGCTGGTCAGGGCCGGTGATGCTCCTTCACCAAACCCGGCCCGGGTGCGCATCTTGCCAAGCATCTTGCTCCACTTGAGGTTGCCCTTGAGGTCGTAGGCATAAATGCCGCGTGAGCCAAAGGAGACGTAAAGCAGCTTGCCATCGGTCACCGGCGAGGACGAGGCGAAGCCGTGGTCCCGATGATGTCCCTCATGCGGGAATTCCTCATGGGCCGTCTGTGACCAATTGACCTTGCCCGTCTTGCGATCCAGAGAAACCACAGTGAACTTCTGGGCCTGGGTCGGTGCCTGGCTCATGCCACCACCGCGGCCTCCTCTTCCACCCCGACCACCGCGATCTCCTCCGGGGCCACCACCACGGCTCATCTGCTCACGCATGGCCTGGCGTTCCTGCTCGCTCAGTTGACCATCCTTGTTGGTGTCAAAACGCTGCATCATCGCCTCCCGGTCGAAGCCTCCTCCGCCTCCAGGGCCACCCTGTCCGCCGGGTCTAGCCTGCCCACCGGGGCCACCTGGTCCTCCCGGGCGTCCTCCACCTTCACGACCACCACGCTCACCAGCTTCCTGCTTGGGTTCTCCACTTGGAACCGCGGTCAGGACAAAGACCTGGTCCTCCCAGACAATTGGCGTCGACAAGCCACTGCCCGGAATGGCCACCTTCCACTGGATGTTCTTGGAGTCTCCCCATTCGACCGGAGGCTTGCCCTCGGCCAGTCCGGCCTTGGAGCTGCCACGCCAGGTGGGCCAGTTTTCAGCGTTGAGAGAAGAGGCGACCAAGGCGCCTGCAAAAATCAGATTCCAGGGAGATTTCATCGTCAGTTGTGGTTTTCAGTCAGAAAAAGGTGTGCGTCTGCTTGAAACGAACCACCACGGAATCTGGTTACAGGACAAAAAACGGAAGCATGAACCACGACTGGGCCTTGATGGACAAGGATTCTTGTTCAATGGAAAGTGCACCGCCCGGAATGTCCCTTCCCTTTGGTGGCACTCGGAAACCTGGAATCCGGGCTGAAACCCCATTGCCCGAAGACTCAACAAACACGAAGTGACGGTCTCCGAACACAGCGCATCCAACTTGAAGGGAAGCATCCTCCCGTTCACGGATGAATTCGGCATCGTCAGGATGCCTCATCGTGCATCTCAAGCTCGCAGTCCTCTGACCGAAACGGTGCTCCCGTTTCTTTTCGCCACCGAATTCCAAGACCAGCCAGCAACACCACATACGCGGCGATCCAGATTCCGTACCCTATCAATGGCCTGGCTCCCTCGGCAATGAGCCAGCCCGCCCCCATTAAAACAATTCCCGTGGCGAAGATCATGGCGACGAAGATCGGAATGCGCGGAGGTCGGGGTCGAAGGCTACGCCACAGCCCGGCGATGTAGACGAAGTTGCAGAGGAACAAAAGAAATGCCCCTATTGAAAAGCCCAGATCCGCGGCATTGGTTCTTTCGCTGAACATCAATCCTGCACTCATCAATCCTGCGAACAGGCATGCGATTCCCGGCAAATCCTGGTACGAGCGTGTCATGAATCCTGCGTCAGCATAAACAGCAGGCGCGGCGAGTGAGACCACAAACAACAAGAGTGACAGGTAGGCAAGGATTTTGGGCAATCGTGCTGGGCTGCCATGTGCTCCCTCGTCAGAGACCTGTGAGCTCTCATCGACATCCACCCTTGGTTCTTCCCCCGGTTTGCCGAGCTGGCGACGGCATTGCCAGACGGTCAGCAACATTACCGAGCTCCCACCTCCGGCCAACTCGGCGAGAAGGTAAGG
>CAZKNW010000152.1:0-8582 GCA_964554035.1 uncultured Verrucomicrobiota bacterium | reverse complement strand
AGGCGGCATCAGCACACCCTTCATCGCCCACTGGCCCAAAGGCTTCCAGACGCAGAAGGACTGGATCCGCACACCGGCCCACGTGATGGACATCATGCCCACCGTCTGTGATGCCACCGGGGCCACCTATCCCAAGACCTTCGACAACCGCGATGTCCGCCCTACGGAGGGCACCAGCCTCCTGCCGCTGATGCGGGGCCATTCGATTCCAGAACGCACCATCGGCTTCGATCACCAGGGCGCACATGCCCTTCGCAAGGGCGACTGGAAGATCGTCTGGTCCAAGCGCATGCCCTTTGAGATCGAATGGGAACTCTACAACCTCGCCGAGGATCGCTGTGAAATGAACGACCTGGCAAAACAGCAACCCGAGAGGGTCAAGGCCATGGCCGCCGAATGGGAGCAATGGGCAAGACGGGTGGAGGTGATCTGGGAGTCCCCGGCAAAGAACAACAATCCCAGGCAAGACAAGGATCCCAACATCAGGAACAAGGAACTGACCATCACTGCCCGGGTCACAACCGAGGCAAAGAAGGGCGTGATCCTTGCACAGGGTGGCAACCAGTTTGGCTATGCCCTGCACCTCATCGATGGCAAGCCAACCTTCGATGTCCGCCTGGAAGGCAAGGTCACCCGCATCCAGGGAAAGGCTGGGGTCAGTGGAAGGTTTGATGTGAAAGCTATTCTCTCCAAGTCGGTCATGGAGTTGTTCATCGGCGATGCGAAGGTCGCAAGCACCCAATCCCCTGGACTCATCTCCGTTCAACCCGTGGACGGCTTGGATACCGGCAGGGATGAAAGAACAGCCGCAGGAGACTACCAGGCACCCAATTCACTGGACGGACGCGTGAACAAGGTGAAGATCGAGACGCGATAGCCCCTTTCAACCACGATCCGAGAAACATTTTCCAACCTGCAATACCCTCATACGAAATTGAAAATGACAAAAGCACTGACCCTCATCCTTACCCTGCTGGCCTTCGGGATCCAGGCGGCTGAGCGGCCCAACATCATCCTGATCATGGTGGATGACATGGGCTTCTCCGACCTTGGCTACCACGGAGGCGAGATCGACACCCCCAACATCGATGCACTCGCCCACGGCGGTGTACGCTTCTCTCAATTCCACAACAGCGGGCGCTGCTGCCCTACCCGTGCCACCCTGATGACCGGACTACATCCGCACCAGACAGGAATTGGGCACATGACCAATCCGCCGAACTCCTCAGGCCACGACAACGGCATCGAGGGCTACCGTGGCTTCCTGAACCGCAACTGCGTGACCATCGCCGAGGCCCTCAAGCCTGCCGGCTACGCCACCCTCATGGCAGGCAAGTGGCACCTCGGGCACAACAACAAGGACCGCTGGCCCCTGCAGCGGGGATTCGACAAGTATTTCGGATGCATCTCGGGTGCCACACGCTTCTTTTATCCGGAATCCCCGCGCGGAATGACCTTCGGAAATGAGGACATCGACAAGCCGGAAAGCACCACCGACGAGGACTTCTACACCACCGACGCCTTCACCGACTACGCCATCCGCTTCATGAGCGAGCACAAGAAGGAGAGCGGCGACAAGCCCTTCTTCCTCTACCTCGCCTATACGGCACCCCACTGGCCCCTGCAGGCCTTCGAGGACGACATCGCCAAGTATCGCGGCAAATACAGGAAAGGTTGGGACGCCCTGCGCAAGGAGCGCCTCGCCCGCCAGAAGGAACTCGGCCTGATCGGAAAACACCTCGAGCTCTCCCCCAAGACGGAAGGCATCCCCGACTGGGATACGATCGACGAGAAAAAGCAGGATGAGATGGATCTGAAGATGGCGATCTACGCGGCAATGGTCGATCGCGTCGACCAGAACATCGGAAGGCTCCTTGCCCACCTCAAGAAGGCTGGCACCTACGAGGACACCCTCATCCTTTTCCTATCCGACAACGGTGGTTGTCAGGAAGGCGGCATGCTTGGACGCGGTGAATTCTACGACATCGAAAAGCGCAACCAGCAGCCCTCGAACAGCTACGGCGAAGCCTGGGCCAATGCCAGCAACACCCCTTTCCGACTCTACAAGCACTACAACCACGAAGGTGGCACTTCCACTCCGTTCTTCATGCACTGGCCCTCCAAGATCCAGCCACGCAAGGACTGGTATCGCACCCCGGCCCAACTCATCGACGTCGTCCCCACCCTTCTGGACGTGGCTGGCGCGACCTATCCGGAGACCTACAAGGGAAACAAGATCCATTCCCTCGACGGGCTCTCCCTGCGTCCAGCCTTTGAGGGCAAGGCTTTCGACCGTGGCGCCCCCATCTTCATCGAGCATGAGAACAACGCCTCCATGCGTGAGGGCGACTGGAAACTCGTTGGCAAGGGTGTTGCCGAACCCCAGGGCGTGAACCGCTCCAAGTGGGAGCTCTACAACATCGCCAAGGACCGGACCGAGACCACCAACCTCGCCAGCGCCATGCCCGAAAAGGTGAAGGAGATGGCAGACAAGTGGGAAGCCTGGGCAAAACGCGCCAAGGTCTATCCCAAGAAGAAGGAACCCCAGCCTGAGGAATTCACACCCCAGATCGGCAACGTGCCCTTCACCGTGACCGCGGTCGTTCGACAAAAGAACCCGAACGGCGTGGTGGTCTCCCATGGAGGCAATGCCTTTGGCTACTCACTCTTCTTCGACAAGGGCGTTCCCGCCTTCGCCTTCCGCAACCAGTCGAAGCTCACCACCATCAAGGGCAAGCAGAAGCTGTCCGGTCGCGTGGAGCTCAAGGCCTCTGTGGACGCAGAGAACATCACCCTCTTCGCCAACGGCAAACAAGTGGCACAGGCCAAGTCCGGTGGATTGATGAACGAGCAGCCCGGCCTCGGGATGTTCGTGGGAGCCGACGGCGTCCATGCAGTCGGCGATTACAAGGTGCCGAACGAGTTCAATGGAAAGGTCGTCAGTCACAACGTCGACAGCGTCCGCCCCAAGGTGACCATGCGCACCCCCTGGGCCGGCAAGGTCACAGCGGAAAATGTCTGGCAGGAATATCCCCGCCCCGCACTCAAGCGTGACAACTGGACCAACCTCAATGGCCACTGGAACTACGCCGTCACTGCAAAGGATGCGGCAGAGGCGCCTGCCAAGTGGGCCGGAAAGATCCTGGTACCCTTCGCCATTGAAGCCCCGCTGTCCGGCGTGGAAAAGGGATTCACGCCAAACGACGCCCTCTGGTACCAACGCTCCTTCAAGGCCAGCCCGGACAGGAAGTCCCGGACCATCCTGAACTTCGAGGCCGTCGACTACGCCTGCACACTCTGGATCAATGGAAAGGAAGTTGGCTCCCACGTCGGCGGCAATCTTCCCTTCTCCTTCGACATCACCGATGCCGTCAAGAAGGGTGACAACCAACTCCTTCTCAAGGTCACGGACTCCACCGATGCCCGCGGCGCCTACCAGCTCCATGGCAAGCAGCGCCTCAACCCCAAGGGCATCTGGTACACCCCGGTCTCCGGCATCTGGCAGACCGTCTGGATGGAAGAGGTTCCCAAGGTCCACATCGAGGAACTGAAGGTCATCACCCAGATGGATGGAACCATCTCCCTTGAGGTGAAGACCCAAGGCGGCAAGAAGCGTGAGAACGTGGAAGTCACCCTGAGCCTCGACGGCAAGAAGATCACCACCGCCAAGGGCAAGACCTCAGGCATGAAGTTCAAGGTGGAGAACCCGCAGCTGTGGTCGCCCGAGTCCCCCACCCTCTACAACATGAAGGTCAAGGTGGGTGATGACGTGGTGGATTCCTACGTGGGCATCCGCGAAGTCGGAAAGCGCAAGGATGCCGAGGGCCACTGGCGCTTTACCCTCAACGGCAAGGACATCTTCCACTGGGGCACGCTCGACCAGGGCTGGTGGCCGGACGGGCTTCTGACACCGCCTTCCGATGAGGCCATGCGCTGGGACATCGATTGGTTGAAGGCAGCCGGCTTCAACATGATCCGCAAGCACATCAAGGTGGAGCCCCGCCGCTACTACACCTATTGCGACGAGGTGGGCATGCTGCTCTGGCAGGACCAGGTCAGCTCCATGTCCGACAACCCAAAGTGGACGCGCCTTCAACCGGACCCTGAGACCGTCACCTGGCCCGAGGCCGCACACAAGCAGTACATGGCCGAACTGCAGGAGATGATCGATACCCTGCACAACCACCCGAGTATCGTGCAGTGGGTTCCCTTCAACGAGCGCTGGGGACAACACCAGACCGTCGAAGTCGGCAAATGGACCGTTGCCTACGATCCCACACGCCACGTGAACATCGCCAGCGGTGGCAACTTCTTCGAGGCAGGCCACATCGTGGACGAGCATCGCTATCCCCACCCCGGCTTCCCATTTGAACTGAACACCAATGGACGCTTCGATCCCTTCATCAAGGTGATGGGCGAGTTCGGAGGCCATGGCTTCCCCGTGGACGGCCACGTCTGGGATCCCAACAAGCGCAACTGGGGCTACGGTGGACTTCCGCAAAACAAGGAGGAATGGATCGAGCGCTACAAGGAATCCATCCGCATCCTGGCTGAATTGAAGAAGCAGGGCATCTCGGCCGGGGTCTACACCCAGACCACCGATGTGGAGGGCGAGATCAATGGCTTGATCACCTACGACCGCAAGGTGCCCAAGCTGCCTGCCGCGGAAATCCGGAAGCTCAACGCCCCGGTCATGGACAAGACCACCGCCTCCGTCTTCGAGGCCATTCCCCAGGATGGCCCCGTCGAGGTGGCGGACGCGATGCCTGCCGAGGAGATTGCTGCAGGACTCAAGTCCCACGACCGCGCCCTCTTTGTGAAGGCCGGATGGATCCGTGACCCCTACATCATTCTCGGACCGGATGACTACTTCTACCTGACCGGAACCACCCCGCTGCCGGAGGATCCCCGGCAGAAGACCGATCCCTACAACACCGGGCTCCAGGACAGCAGCATCGTGGGTTGGAAGGCCCAGGTCTGGCGCAGCAAGGACCTGATCGAGTGGGAGGATCTCAACACCCCTTTCCATCTCAAGGACGGAATCTGGAACGAAGCCAAGCCCAAGGCCTTTGCCGATACCGACATCAAGCAATGGCGCCTCTGGGCGCCCGAGCTTCATTGGCTGGGCGACAAGTGGGCTCTGGTTCACACCAGTCCGTCTCCGGTGAAGGGCGCCAACCTATCGCTCACACAGGGAGCCAAGGTGACTCGTCCCTGGTCCAATCCCATGGGCACCAAAATCCAGCGCCGTCATGACCCTTCGCTCTTCAACGACAATGGCACGTGGTGGATGATCTGGGGCGCCACCTCCATCGCTCCCCTGAAAAAAGACTTCAGCGACTTCGCGGGCAAACCCGTCAAGATCGGGCCCTCCGGCGACACCGCCAAGATGGGACATGAGGGCTGCCTCATGCAGAAGATCGGGGACAAGTATGTGCTCTTTGGAACCGGCTGGTCCACAGGGCGCATGCGCCAGGGAAGCTACAACCTCTACTACGCCACCGCCGACAAGATCACAGGCCCTTACAGCGAGCGCCAGTTCGCAGGTCGCTTCCTCGGTCACGGCACGCCCTTCAAGGACAAGGAGGGCCGCTGGTGGTGCACCGCCTTCTTCAACGGCAACGTCCCTCCCCTCTCCCCCAAGGACGCCCGCGGCAAGGATCTCAGCGCCACGGCCCATACAATCAACCAGCAGGGGGTCACCATCGTTCCGATGAATGTTAGAGTGAATCAGGATGGCTCCATCCACATCCGGGCCAAGGATCCTGACTATGCCTTCCCCGGACCCGACGAGGCGCAGAAATTCGCCGATTGATTTCCAGTTCCGTCCACGCGCAAGCTCGCCGCTTCCCGACCTCATGAAAAGCGCCCGACTTTCCCTCTTTGCATTCACCCTCATCGCGGCATTTCAGCTCCATGCCGCGGAGCCGCCGAACATCGTCCTGATGATGGCGGACGACATGGGCATGGGGGACACGAGCGCCTACCAGTTCTTCACGGGCAACGCCGACGACGTTCAGGTCCACACTCCCAACATGGAGCGCCTCGCCCGCCGCGGCATGCTCTTTACCGATGCCCACACGCCCTCCACCCGCTGCACGGCGACCCGCTACGGACTGATGACCGGGCGTTACCCATGGCGCAGCCGGATGAAGTACTGGGTCCTCTTTGGCTCTCAGGGGGATCCCCTCATCGAGGATGACCGTCCCACCATGGCATCCATGCTGAGGGACAGCGGCTACCGGACCGGCATGTTTGGCAAGTGGCACATTGGACTACGCTACCGCCAGAGCGACGGCTCGCCTGCAGCCGGTTTCCTGGACGCGGATTTCAATCAACCCCTTCACACGGGTCCGACTGACCGGGGTTTCGATGTGGCCATGTTCACCTCGAGATCCCACGGAACTTCAGGACCTCACCAGGGCAAGTCCGAAGGGGGCAAGGCGCGCAACACCCCTGACCAGGATATCGGCCCCGGTCACATCAACGGCAAGGCCATCCTCGGGGCCACAGGCGACGGAAGGAAGCTTTCAGACAATACCGGGAACCTCTACGACCTTTTCCGCCTCGGAGGACGTCATTCGGACAATGCGATCCAGTTCATGAATGACCACATCCGGAAGGGGGACAGCCGGAAGAAGCCCTTCTTTGTCTATTACCCCTCGAACTCCAACCACTCCCCCTACAAGCCCGATGACGAGATCGGAGGCAAGGCGGTCCTGGGCGCATCACGCACCAAGTCCGGCAAGGCAATGGATCTGCGCCACGACTACATCTACGAAAATGATGTGGCACTGGGGCGATTGATGGAATGGCTGGAATCCAATGAAGACCCCCGCCGTCCCGGAAGGAAACTGATCGAGAACACCATCGTGATCTTCACAAGCGACAACGGAGCCGAGAAGAACAGCAACATCGCAAGTGGCCCTTTCCGGAGCCACAAGGGTTCCTGCTACGAGGGTGGCCACCGCGTTCCCTTCATCATCAGCTGGCCACAAGGTGGCGTCGGTGATGGCAAGGATGCCGCCAAGGGACTTGTCAGTCAGACCACAATCGGACTGCAGGACCTCTACGCCACCTTCTCGGAGATTCTTGGAAAGCCGCTTCCCGATCCCACCAAGGGCGAAAAAGGAGCTGAGGACAGCATCAGTATCCTCCCTGCCCTGATGGGCAAGCCCATGCCTGTCCGTCCCTTCTTCGTGAACGACCACAAGGAGGCCAGGAAGGACCAGGCCCTACTCGTCATGCGCCATGAGCGCTGGAAGATCTTCTTTGAGCCCTCCCTGCTGCGAACCGGATCCGGTAAGGCCGTGGAGCTCTACGATCTCTCCAAGGACCAGATGGAGAAGAACAACCTCATCAAGGATCCCGTCATGATTCCCGTCGTCGAACGTCTGACCCGCATGGCGCATCAATACCGTCAGGTCGGACGCAGCCGGATGATGGACTCCATTCCGTCGAGCCGGGTCTCCTTTGACTGGCAGGAGTCCGGAAGTGCCGCCAGGGAAAGTCACGACAAGCCCGCATCGGGTCTTACCCTCAGTTCCAAGTCTGGAAAACTGAAACTGGCAATCAAGGGAAGCATGGGAAACCAGCCCCTCAAGGAAGGCCGCTTCAGCATCAATCCCCGCGGCCTCGGAATCGATGCAGGCAAGGTCAAGCAGGTGGAGGGCGGCGAAGCGCTGCTCCTCAGTTTCGACCGCGATGTCATCATTGAATCCGTGGGCATCGTCGCAGGCAATGGCAGTTGCGGAGGCTTCTACCAGATGGGCAACAGTGCTCCCCTCGCGATCTACTGCGTCGATGCGGACAACGATTCCAAGGAACAGCAGGCCGTCATCAGCGACCTGGGCCTCCTCAAGAAGGGTGAGACCCTGAGACTGGACTCCAGTCGCCACTATGGCGTGGAACCCGAAGGTCAATGGCGCCTTGGCAACATCACCGTCCGACCCCTTTGACCCTCAAGCCCCCAAGAACCTCGATCCCGACCAACACAATAAAAGAAACATGCTAACCATCCTGTCCTTCCTTTTTTTCACCGGCCTGGTTGCCGTCCTCACCTGGTGGCTCACCCGCAAGGATGACCACGCCTCAAGCAAGGGATATTTCCTTGCAGACCGAAGTCTGACCTTTCCCCTCATCGCCGGTTCCCTCCTCCTGACCAATCTCTCGACCGAGCAGATGGTCGGACTGAATGGCGCCGCCTTCAACGATGGTCTATGCGTCATGGTGTGGGAGGTGGTCTGTGTCGGTGCCCTGGTCTTCATGGCCTGGTTCTTCCTTCCCAAGTTCCTGAGAAGCGGGGTGGCCACCGTGCCTCAATACCTTGAGATCCGCTTCGACAGCCTGACTCAGCTTTACTGCAACATCATCTTCCTGCTCGCCTACGTCGGCATCCTGTTGCCGATCATTCTTTATACGGGAGCCACGGGAATGATGGGGATCCTTGACGTCCCCTCGATGTTGGGGGGGCTTCCAGAACAGTTCAATATGGACCCCAAGACGATGTCGTTATGGTTGATCGTCTGGGGGGTCGGCATCATCGGATCCATCTACGCCATCTTCGGTGGTCTTCGCACCGT
>CAZKNW010000151.1:0-8590 GCA_964554035.1 uncultured Verrucomicrobiota bacterium | reverse complement strand
TTATATGAAAAAGATCGAAGCAATCATCAAACCCTTCAAACTGGAAGAGGTTAAGGAAGCGCTGGCAGAGGTGGGCATCGAGGGAATGACGGTTTCTGAGGTCAAGGGTTTTGGCCGGCAGAAGGGTCATACCGAGATCTATCGCGGCAGCGAATACACCGTGGACTTCCTTCCCAAGATCAAGGTCGAGATCGTCCTCGCGGATGACCAGGCGGATGGGGCCATTGAAGCCATCATCAAGGGCGCCAAGACCGGCAAGATCGGGGACGGAAAGGTGTTTGTCCTCCCGGTTGAGGAAGCGGTGCGCATCCGTACCGATGAGAAGGGCGAGAAGGCCGTCTAGGCAGTGACGCCAACCATTTGAAGATACCGGTGTTCTCCCGTGGGAACGCCGGTATTTTCGTTTACCGGCGCGATTGGCGTCGTGACCGGAAACTGCTAGGATCCCGCCCGCTTCAGTTTTCGATCGGTGGAGGATCGCTTCCGGCTCGTTCCGGGGGAGGAAAGTCCGAACACCACAGGGCGCGATGCCACGCAACCTTCGGGATACGTGTGGGAGGCGGGGAGACAATGCCCCGTTGACGGAAAGTGCCACAGAGAACAAACCGCCGGTTACAGTCAGGCTGGTCGGCAAGGGTGAAAAGGTGGGGTAAGAGCCCACCGCCCCGAGAGTAATCGAGGGGGCACGGTAAACCCCATCGGGTGCAAGGCCAAATAGGGAACCTTAGAACGGCTCGTTCGATCATGGTTCCGGGTTGTGCCGCTTAGATGAATGATCCTCTCTCTCCCATGGAGACAGACAGAATTCGGCTTACAGCCGATCGTGACTGAAGCCCTTTTGCCTTTGATCAGCGTTCCTTGGGGGAAGGAGGAAGAACCACGACGAATTCCCCCTTGGGCTCCCGCTCGGCATAATGCTTCAGGAGTTCTTCAGGAGTCCCCCTGAGATACTCCTCGAATTTCTTGGTCAACTCCCTGCCAAGTACGACCTGCGATTCGGGTGTCAGTTCCGCGAGGGAGGCGAGCAGCTTTCGAATGCGATAGGGGGATTCGTAGAGAATGGTGGTCATGCCCGATGCCAGCGCGCCCTCAAGAGCCTTGCGACGCTGGCCGGACTTGTGGGGAAGGAAGCCGATGAACTGGAAGGCATCCGTTGGGAGCCCGCTCGCTGTCACTGCGGCAACCATGGCGCAGGGGCCTGGCACCGCCTCGATCCGATACCCTGCCTCGATGGCCGCCACGACGATCTTTTCTCCCGGATCGCTGATGCCCGGTGAACCTGCATCGCTGACAACGGCCACCGTCTGGCCCTGGTTGAGTGTCTCGAGGATCCGGTTGCTCCGGCCCTTTTCGTTGAACTTGTGCAGGCTCACCATGGGCTTGGAGATCCCCAGGTGCTTTAGAAGGATGCCCGTTCTTCTCGTATCCTCCGCGGCGATCAGGTCGCATTCGCCGAGGGTGCGGATGGCCCGGAGGGTGATGTCCTCGAGGTTGCCGATGGGGGTGGCGACCAGATAGAGGGTTCCCGGTGTCAGGGGAGGTTTGTCGCTGCCCTCATTCACAGGGATGCCTCCAGGATGGCTGCCAGTTCACCCGGGTTGAGTTCCACGGGGTTGGGCTTCATGCTGCTCGCCCGACGCCCCTTCTCAACCAGTCCGGGCAGGTCTTCCTTCCTGATTCCCCAGCGGGACAAACCGGGAATCCTGAGATCCTCGGCGAGCTTTGCGACCCAGCTGGCACCATCTTCGGGTTCGACGCCATTCATCATCAGGAGGAGCCGTGAAATGTTCCGATAGCGGTCGATGATCTCTTCTGAATCAGGTTGGTCCGTCCGGGAAAGGGACTGGATGTTGGTGTGCATGACGGCGGGGAGAAGTGCGGCGCACACGGCTCCATGGGGGGCATCAAATTGTCCCCCGATCGGGGCCGCGAATCCGTGAACGGCGCCCAGTCCCGCATTCGCCAGTGCGAGCCCTCCAAAGAGACTGGCAACACACATGTTCTCGCGCGCCTGGATGTCTGCCCCGTTCGTGACCGCCGTTCGCAAGGACCTTGCGGCCCTGTCCATGCCCTCAAGACAGATGGAATCCGTGAGGGGTGACCTTCGCCTGCAGACGTAGGGTTCGATCAGTTGGGTCAGCGCATCCATGCCGGTCTGGGCGGTCACGTCAGGTGGAAGGCTTAGCGTGAGTTCCGGATCGACGAGGGCGATCCGCGGCAACATCAAGGGATGCCTCAGGCTGACCTTGAATCCCTGTTCAGGGCTCTTGATGACCGCGTTCCTCGTGACCTCGGCGCCCGCACCGGCGGTGGTGGGTATGGCGATGCAGGGAAGGGGATCTTCCGTCAGTGGCTGACCATCCCCGATGACCTCGAGGTAGTGGAGGACCTCCTTGTGATTCGTTGCCAGTGCGGAAATGGCCTTCGCCGCATCGATGGCGCTGCCACCTCCGAAACCGATGATGACTTCACTTCCCAATCCTCGTGCCAACCTGGCTCCGTTGCCGACATCGGTCACAGTGGGCTCACCCTTGATCGGCAGGACCTTGACCTGGCACTCGGCCCTCTGCAGATGAGCCAGAAGAGGGTGGCAGCGGTCGGGATTGGAACCGCAGATCACCAGGACCTTCCTGCCGAAGGACCGGGCAAGGTTTCCGGCTTCCTTCAGTCGACCGCTTCCGAAAAGGATCTGGCCTGCGGTGGCGAACTGAAACTGGAGCTCCATGAGGGGCTGTAATGATCAGGCGACCGTGACGGCGATCCTCTGCATGGCGTTGTTGAGATAGCCGCGGGGGTTCCATCCGGGAATCACCATGGGCTGGCTTCGCCCTTCCCCGTCTGTCGCCCGCGCCCAGACCTCGTAGTAGCCGCGTTTGGGGAAGGAAAGGGAAGCCTGCCAGGGTTGCCAGGCCCACTCGTTGGCGGGGCGGTTCAGGCGACACTTGATCCAGGAAGCGCCGAAATCGATGCTGACATGCATGGCCCTGACCCGGCCACTTCCACACCAGGCGTGCCCTCCGATTTCCAGCTCACTGCCGAATGCATGTTCCACTCCGGTGCCGGGACGGGTGATGATGGATTTCACAGGCATGGCCTCGATGATCACCATGTCCTCCTCGGGGACGGATTGTCCGGGCGCAACGGGATAAGCCGGAACCCGGTAGGAGTAACCGGTCATCTTGGCTCCATCGTGAACCTGATCGCGGACCGTGATGCGTTTGAGCCACTTGCCGCTGGCCGAGGCGGGATACCCCGGACAGATCAGGCGAAGCGGGAATCCGTGAAGCGCGGGCAGGGGTTCCCCGTTCATCTCCCAGGCGAGCAGGGTGTTTTCATCGAGGGCCTTCTCGATGGGGAATCCGCGGGAGATGGCCTCCTTCTTGGGATCACCACTGAGATGAAGGTCCTCTCCGTAGTAGCCGATATAGACAGCGCT
This sequence comes from uncultured Verrucomicrobiota bacterium, assembly GCA_964554035.1. Taxonomy (GTDB): domain Bacteria; phylum Verrucomicrobiota; class Verrucomicrobiia; order Limisphaerales; family CAZKNW01; genus CAZKNW01. Next base: position 5,154 of record CAZKNW010000151.1, on the reverse strand, counting down.
GGATTTCACCCCGGCCCGCTTGAGGACGTCCTTCAACCGGACGCCCTTGTAGCTTGCGCATCCGACAGCCCCCAAGGTCCATTGGTTGCCCTTGGCGGGAGGGTTGAATCCGGCCCGGCCGTTGCCACCGCACTCAAGGACCACCTGGGCTTCCACAATTGGGAAATTGGTCTGCAACTCGGGCATCCTGAGGACAAAGGGATTGTCCACCTCCCCATCAATGGTCAGCGTCCAGTCCGCGAGGTCCTGCTTGTGGGCGCGTTCCGGTACGATGCCGTTGTTCCTGACGAAATGCAGGTGGTTGGGTGTGACCGGGTCGTTGAGGAGGGTCACCGGAGTCTCGGCGTTGATGGGGCGGTCATTGAGGACGCGGATGCCCTCCTTGCCGGGAATCGTCATGGGGCCGGTCTCTTCCGCGATGGCAGCCGGAATCAATCCGGAAGGCATATTCTCGGCAAAGGGGATGGGTGCACCGAGGAAAGTGCTCATCGAGGCGAGTCCCAGGCCCTTGAGGAAGCCCCGCCGTGTGGCAGGGTCGCACTTTCTTCCCCAAACCAGTTTGTCCGCCTCTTCCGGATCGGATTCGTAGAGTTCGCAGATCCCTTTCTCGTCGGGTGGATTCATGTGGAGATGTTGCGTTGTTGTCAGTGGGGATTCAACTGAAAGGAGTCCAAACAAGGCCATAGAATGCATTTGAATCCTCGTCAGCAACCAGTTTGAATCTCCGGTGTTCAAGACAAACAGATGAACAAGGGTCAGACAGTCATGTTTTTTGGAAGATGGATCACGGGCATCCTGCTGCTGGTTTCAGCGATGGATGTGCCTGCTGAGGAATCCTCCCGTCTGGACCGCTACAAGAGGATCATTGACCGGAATGCCTTCGGATTGGAGGACCCGCCGCCGCCTCCTGTGGAACAACCCACCGTGGTTGCCAAGCCGCCTCCTGCGATCGACATCTATTTCACTGGTGTGTCCACGCTGACCGGTGAAAAGGTCGCCTACCTGAAAACGGAGAACAAGAAGGACAAGGACGTCAATTACTACAAGCTGAGGGAAGGGGAGGCGCAGGATGGAATTGAGATGGTGGCCATCTTTCCCGAGAAAGGTGTGATCCAGGTGAAGTTCCTCGGGGACTTGAAGAACATGAATCTGGATGACAATTCCGCTCCGTCTTCTGCGGCGCCTGCCCAGAAGCCGGTGGCCGTTGCACCAGGGAATGCGGGTCGCCCCAACAACCTTCCGAACCGGAATCCGAGGGCCGTGCCCCCGCCAGCCACCCCGGGACACTCCAGCAGTTTCACGACAAGGCCGCCTTCCGGCACACAACCCCCCGCCGCGACGCCCTTTCAGCGGACGATGAGGACGCTGCAGCAGAATTCGCAGGGAGGGGGTGGCAATATCCAGGTCCAGACCCCCAACGGACTGCAGAACATCCGGTTGAGAAACGGCTCCATCAACAACAGTTCGATTGATCCGGAAAAGAGGGGATTCAAGACAACGGTGCCCGACGTGGACCCTGCTGTGCAGAGAGCCATGATGGAGCTGGATCAGTTCAATGCGGACGGAATTCCGATGCCGCCGCTTCCGCCGATGCCGGACCGGTGATTGCCTTCAGCCTTTCCTGAATCCGTATTCGAGAACAAAAAAATCCGGATTCAGTGCCGAAAGGGGACCGCGTAGTTTTTCGAGCTCGGTTTCCGGGCCATGGATCTCCAGCTTTTCCAGTTCGGCCACTTCAAGGGCCTGTTTCAGCAGGGCATCAACGTTCTCAAGGTGGTGAAGCACACCTTGGGCATCCTCATAGCCCTCCCGGCAGTGGGCCCGGTTCCCCAGGAAACTGAAACCGTAGTAGAGGCACTTGGGTTCCCCGGAAGTCTTTTCAACGAATTCCTCGCAAAGGCCCTTGAAGATCTCCTCCTTGCCCTCGTGGATGAGGAAGTAGGGGACGATGGTGCAGCATTGATCATTGGTCATTGGTATTCGGTGTATTTGCGGGCACTTCCCCGGGCGGTCTCCACGGGATAGCGTTCCTCGTTCTTCCTGATTTTCGCCTCCATGGCTGCGTGGAGGTCCACGCCAAGGTCGTTTGCCAGGAGGAAGAGGTAGGAGGCGACATCCGCCATCTCGTCGGAAATCGCCTCGCGATGACGCTTGATGTGCGCCTGGACCTCCTCGTCTGACTTCCATTGGAAGTGCTCGAGGAGTTCGGCGGCCTCAAGGGAAATGGAAATCGCGAGGTCCTTGGGCTTGTGGAATTTCTCCCAATCCCTCGCGGAACGGAAAGCCCTCAGGCGTTCGACGATTTCCTGATGCGATGGCATCAGTCCAGTTCGACGATCGAGACGTTCCTGAACCAGACAGGATGTCCGTGGTATTGGAATCCGATGCGACCGGTCTGCGGAAGGTCTGAAAGGGCGGTCTTGAACTTGTTCTTACTGCCATCCGGGTTCTTGTTGCCTTCCTTCCAGTCGGCGAGGTCGGCATCCACCACCTTTTCGCCATTCAGGTGCACGGAAACCTTCGAGCCCTTGGCGCGGATGCTCATCGTGTTCCATTCGCCGGCTGGCTTGGATGCGTTTTTGGAGGGCTTCATGGCATCATAGAGTGCGCCGCAGTCGTGCTTGCCGTAGTCGGCTTTGCCGTGGGAGTCGAAAATCTGGATCTCGAAACCGCCCTGGACAGGGTTGTCTGGATCGGTCCTGAAGAAAACGCCACTGTTGCATTTCTCCGACATCTTGAATTCAAGGGAGAGTTCAAAGTCCGAGTAATCCTTCTTGGTCCAGATGTAGCCGGTCTTGGCGGTGGGGGTCAGTTCTCCGTCGACGCTCTTCCAGGCATTGTTCTTGGGAAGCTGCCAATGCTTGAGGCCCTTGCCGTCGAACAGCGCCACAGGCTTGGCTGCAAGAAGGGGGGAACAGATAAGGAACAGGGAGACAAGGGATAGGATGGATTTCTTCATGGTGAACGAGAGTGGGTTACTTGCCGATGATGCGCTGAAACTCCTGTGAGTCAACAAGGTGTTGGAACCGGGGATCCTTGGCGGCCACCGCCTTCAGGTCGGTCTTGGCCTTGCCTTCCGCAGCGAGGGGAGCATTGAGCTGGATGGCGACCGCGAGCGACTGGAGCGCCTGTTCGTTCTTGGCATCGCCCTCGGTCTTCATTCCGGTCTGCGAAAGGGCGTTGCCGATCGCACCCTGGGTGGCGGCAAGGTCAAACCACGGCTCGGGCACGCCGGGAGCCACCTGGGTGAGGCGCACGAGGCTCCTTTCCATCATCACGGGATTTCCCAGCTGGCCGAAGATCTGGGCGATCTGGGCCACGTGTCCGGGTTCGACATTGGTGCTGAGAAGAATCTTCTTCAGGAGCTCGGAGGCCTCATTGGTCTGGCGCAGCTGGGTGTAGTAGGAGGCAAGCTGGAACCCCACATTGAGATTGGTGGGGTTGGCTTCGAAGTCGGCAGCCATCCTTTCGATCATCTGCTGGATCTGCTGGCGACGGGTGGCTGGTTGTCCGTTGGCGCCTGCCGTTGCTGGAGCAGGGGAGACCGTGGTAGGATTCGTTGCCACGGCAGCAGGGGCAACCGTTGAGGTTGGGGCTTGAACAGCCTGGGTGGCTGACTTCTTGATGTTTTCAGGAATCGACGGACGGGTCGGAGCTCCGATGGGCTGGTCCTTATGGACGCGGAACTGCTTCTCGAAGTTGAGCATCATGTCGTTCTGCGGATCCATCTTCAGCGAGAGCTCGATCAGCTTGTAGGCCTCTGCATTGCGGCCGAATCCTGCAAGGAAGGAGACATACTTCACCAATGCCTCAGGGCTGTAGGGGCAGAAGGCATAGGCCTGCTTCAGGGCGAATTCGGTCTCCCGGATCATTCGCTGCTGCTCTGGAACGGTCTTGGACTGGTTGATCCTCCAGATGTAGAGCCCGGCGATGGCGCTGCGCAGCTTGCTGAAGGCCTTCTTGGCGTTGTCATCGCGGACAAAAGTCGTGTCGCCCTCGAACGCATAGAAGTTGCCCTTGATGTAGACGCGTTCCGCAAAGTCGACGATCTCCTGAACCGGGGTGTCGGGAGTGATCCAGTTGCCGATGAGTCGCTCGGAGTATTTGCTCCAGAAGGCGCGGTCCTTGGCGAGGATCTCAGGTGTCAACTCCGGAAGCGGATTCCGGTTGATCTTCATGATGATCCCGTAGGGCGTCAGGTGTGGATACATCCAGTCGAGGGGGAAGCTTTCCTCCACGTAGAACTCGTGATCGGGATTCTTGTCGAAGATGATCTTGGTCAGGATGGCATTGATGGCCATCACGGCGGCCTGTCCGCTCACGGAGAGCCTGTCTCCAACCATGGTGACGTTCTCTCCGGGACGAAGCTGGCCCTTGGCCATGCGGCGCTGCGCATCCTCGACATATTGCTGAAAAGCGGTCTGGGAATCTCCGGGTGTCGGCGTGTTGATCTCGCGATCGGGGTAGAGGCCTCCCGGGCTCTTCTCGATGGCGTCCGGAAAGGCCTGCTCCAGAAGGAGGCGGTTCAGTCGGATCCGGGTATGGCCTTTCGGGTCCTCCTTGACGAAGGCATCCACATGGCTGGTCAGCGTGATCCCGCTGAAACGTTCGTTCGTGTAGATGGAATCCCGGTCGATGATCCGGTTGAAATCTTCGGTCAAGGCGTCCGCAATGTCGTCCTCATCGCCACTTCCAAGAATGCCCTTGGTTTCCTCGGAGAGTTCTCCGGAAAGCCATTTGGAGAAGGGATCCTGCTGGGCCTGCAGCCTGGAAGCGATGGATTGTGCATTGATGAAATGGTCATCCTCGAACCAGGAACTTCCGATCCTGCGGTCCTTCTCGATGCTGTCTCCGATGGAGGTCGCCAACCTGTCGAGGGGCGCCACCATCCTGGGAATGAGCCTCGTTGAAACATTCCGTTCCCGCTCCTTCATCGTCCTGAGGACGTCCTGGAAGAATGGGGGGTCCTCCTGGGTGCTGCGGTTGTAGTGGGCGCGGATGTACTGGAGGTAGGTGCCGTCGGCCAGGGCGTTCTGGGTGATCAGGTAGACATCGCGGCGATCGAATTCCGGGTCACGGCGATCTTCCGGATCAATGAAACTTTCGCAGAAGATCATATAGGTCGGGTTGAAGCGGCCCGGGTCGGTGCCTCCA
>CAZKNW010000150.1:0-8599 GCA_964554035.1 uncultured Verrucomicrobiota bacterium | reverse complement strand
TCGGCAATGGACCCGAGCGTCTCGCCCTTCTTAACGATGTGATAGACCGGATGATCCTCCGCCTGGGTCACGCCATCGGGCTTGGAAACCTTCAGAAGCTGGCCTGCATTGATCGAGTTCTTGCTGGATAGACCATTCCACCTCACCAGATCGTCAACGGAAACCCCATAGCGCTTGGCGATGTCGGAAAGATTCTGTCCCTTGCTGACCTTGTGCTCCCTGGGGACGGAGGGAATGGCCAGCTCCTGTCCCACGAAGATGGTGTTGGAGGTCTTCAGCTCATTGGCCTTCTTGACCTCGTCCACGGAAATTCCATAGCGCTTGGCGATATCCGTGAGCGTCTCCCCCTTCTGGACCTTGTGGGTCTGGGTGGAAAAAAGGAATCCGGGCAGCACCAGCAGGAACAGCAGTGCCATGGGAAGCCAGCGAAGCGTGCACCCGGAGGCACAGGGGAAGGGTTGTTTGCTTCGCTGTTTTCTGAACACTTTCAAATCGCGACTCAACATCATTCAGGGATGCGCCACCATGTTTCAATGAACAATTGTGCCGAAGGGACAGTCCTGACTCTTTCAAACCACCTGAATTGCTGGTATTCCACTGCCCTACCTAGAACGAAGCCATGTTCCGATTTCTTCAAATACTGACCGTTTTCGCCCTCGTCTGCTCGACCTCTTCCCTGCACTCCCAGGACGAGGCCACCCCGAAGAAGAAGAAGCAACCTCCCTTCAGCTGGGTCAACCCCATCAAGGGAACGCCACCTGTAGGTGTTGAACATCACACCTTTGAAAGCCCCTCCATGAAATGCGACGTCGGCTACTGCATCTACCTGCCACCCGGCTACATCGAGGAGAAGGAACGCCGTTACCCGGTGGTCTTCTACCTCCATGGGGGACGTCCGGGCAGCGAAACGAAAAGCATTTCCCTCACTCCCCTGATCCATGCGCAGATCGAGAACGGCACGATCGCGCCCATGATCTACGTTTTCGTCAACGGCGGCTTTGTCTCCCACTACAACTACCCTGAAAAGAACTCAATGGGTGAGGATGTCTTTGTGAAGGAGCTCATCCCACACATCGACGCGACCTACAGGACCATCGCACGCCGAGAGGCGCGGGGCCTCGAAGGGTTTTCACAGGGCGGGCGCGGAACGGCCCGGATCATGTTCAAGCATCCGGACCTTTTTTCATCCTGCGCTCCTGGCGGCGGCGGGCATGCCACTGAGAAACGGATCTCCGAGGAAAACGGAAGAGAAAGCGAGAACCTGGTCTTTGCTCCGGGATACAACACCTACGACCTTGCAAGGCTCTACGCAAGGGATCCCATGCCCCCCATCTCGATCCTCGTGTATGTGGGCGACAAGGGCTTCAACTACGAGAACAACCTCGCCTACATGGAATTCCTGACTTCCCTCAAAATTCCACATCAGCACCTGATCGTCCCCGGCGCACCTCATTCGGCGAAGATCATCTACGAGAAGAAGGCCACCGCGATCATGAAGTTCCACGAAGGCAACTTCATGAAGTCCATCGGACGCTGGTAGCCCCCATTCCCGTTGCAGAATCCTGCACAGGCATGGCAGGATCCTCCATTCACACACAGGCCAACCCGGTCAAACCTCTCTGGAGAATCCATGAAGAAAAGGACAATCGAGACAGCAGTGGGACAGCAGACCGTGGCGGGAGGGCTCCTTTCCGTCGCATCGCTGCTTCTGGTCTCCGGCTTCCCACTGCACGCGGTGGACTTCGCCACCGACATCCGCCCCATCCTTTCCGAGAACTGTTTCCACTGCCACGGTCCCGACGAGGAAGACAGGAAGGCAGGCCTACGCTTGGACACCCGCGAAGGGGCAATTGAAGACCTGGGAGGCTACCAGGCCATCAAGCCGGGTTCACCGGTCTCCAGCGAGCTCTACAAGCGGATCACGACAGAGGATACCGATGACCTCATGCCCCCTCCCAGTACCGGAAAGAAGCTGACCAGCGAACAGGTCGTCCTGATCCGCAAGTGGATCGAGGAAGGTGCAGAGAGGGGTTCACACTGGGCCTTTGAACCTCCAACACGCCCCAACACACCCTCCGTCAAAAGGAAGGAATGGATCCAGAATCCCATCGACCGCTTTGTTCTCGCCCGACTGGAGGAGCAGGGATTGGCCCCCAGCCCCAAGGCAGACAAGGTCAAGCTGCTGCGTCGGCTTCACCTCGACCTGACAGGACTGCCTCCCACCCTTGAAGAGATCGACAGTTTCCTTGCCGACAAGGATCCCTTGGCCATCGAGCGTCGCGTGGACGACCTCCTCAAGTCCCCCCACTACGGCGAGCGCTGGGGACGCCACTGGCTGGACGCAGCGCGTTATGCTGATTCCAACGGATTCGAAAAGGACAAACCTCGCGAGGTCTGGCTCTACAGGGACTGGGTGGTCAACGCCCTCAACGAGGACATGCCCTACAACCAGTTCGTCATCGAGCAGATCGCGGGCGACCTCATTCCCGGATCCACACAGAGCCAGAAGGTGGCCACAGGCTTTCTCCGCAATTCGATGATCAATGAGGAAGGCGGAGTCCACCCCGAGCAATTCAGGATGGAAGCCATGTTCGACCGGATGGACGCCATCGGAAAAGGGGTTCTGGGGCTCACCATCCAGTGCGCACAATGCCACACCCACAAGTATGATCCGCTGACCCACACGGAGTATTACAAGATGTTCGCCTTCCTGAACGATTCCTCCGAGGGAAGCATTCCGGCCTACTCCCCCAACGACCTCAAGAGGCGTGCCTCCGTCCTGCGGGAGATCGAACGCATCGAATCCGACCTTCAGCACCAGAACCCGGATTGGGAGAAGGAGATGACCGCCTGGGAAACCAAGGTCAGGGACAACCAGCCGGATTGGCAGATCCTTTCGATCGGCAACTCCGGCAACAATGCCCAACGCTACTACCACCTCGATGACGGATCACTCCTCGCACAAGGGTATGCTCCCTCCAAGTTCACCGCCACCTTCACCAATGAGGTCCACCTCGCTTCCATGAACGCCATCAGGCTGGAACTCATGACCGATCCCAACCTCCCTGCAAAAGGCCCCGGCCGGGCATTGGATGGCAATTTCGCCCTTTCCGAGATCAAGCTCCAGGTCGAGAACCTGGCTGACCCCAAGCAAAAGCAATGGGTGAAGTTCACCGAGGCCACCGCAGACTATTCCAACGAGGAAATCCAACTGGAAGGACCCTACGTCGACAAGAAGGGAAAATCCGGAAAGACGGGACCCGTTGCCTTTGCCATCGATGGCAAGGAGGAAACGGCATGGAGTGCCGACGCCGGTCCCGCAAGGCGCAACCAGGCACGCAAGGCCGTCTTCCTCGCCGAAACCAACTTCGCCTACCCCGAAGGCACGCGTCTGACCTTCCACCTCGTCCAGAAGCACGGCGGCTGGAACAGCGACGACAACCAGACGTTGAACCTGGGACGCTTCAGGATTTCCGTGACGGACGAAACCAAGGTCCAGGCGGATCCCCTGCCAGCCAGGGTCCGGGAACTGATCAACCTGCCGCGGGCCAAGCGTTCCAAGCAAGACCAGCAAACCATCTTCAGCTACTGGAGGACCACGGTTCCCAAGTGGGCGTCCGCCAACGAAGCCATTGAGAAGCTCTGGACGAAGCATCCTGAAAACGCCACCCAGCTGGTCATGCAACGATTGGACAAGGGACGCATGACCCATCGGCTTGAGCGTGGTGACTTCCTGAAACCGGCTGAGACCGTGAAGGCCGGCGTCCCCGCCTTCCTGAATCCCCTTCCTGAAAAGGAAGGATACACACGCCTGGACTTTGCCAGGTGGCTGGCCGCCGAGGATGCCCCCACGACCGCCCGGTCCATCGTCAATCGTGTTTGGCAGTCGTATTTCGGAATCGGAATCGTGGAGACCAGCGAGGACCTGGGATCGCAGGCGGCACCGCCCTCCCACCCAAAACTTCTCGACTGGCTGGCCGTGGACTTCATCGAGAACGGCTGGAGCCTCAAGCGGCTCCATCGACAGATCGTGACCTCGGCGACCTACCAGCAGGATTCCACGGTCAGTGATGAGCTGAGCAGAATGGATCCCTACAACCGTCTCCTCGCCCGGGGCCCGCGGTTCCGGGTGGAAGGCGAATTGGTGAGGGACATCGCCCTCGCGGCCAGCGGCCTGCTCGACCGGACCATCGGTGGCCCAAGTGTGCATCCTCCTGCTCCGGAATTCCTCTTCCTGCCTCCCAACAGCTATGGACCCAAGACATGGCACACCGACAAGGGAGGGGACCGCTACCGCAGAGCGCTCTACACCTTCCGCTTCAGGTCCGTTCCCTATCCCATGCTGCAGGCCTTTGACACGCCCAACGGCGACAGCTCCTGCGTCCGGCGTTCGCGTTCGAACACACCGCTCCAGGCACTCACCGCACTCAACGAACCTGTCTTTCTCGAATGTGCGCGGGCCCTGGCACAACTGAGCCTCGATGAGGGTGGAAAGACCACCCAGGACAAGATCACATTCGCCTTCCGCCGATGCCTTTCAAGGCATCCGGATGCAGGCGAACTCAAGACCCTCCAGTCCTTCCTGGACCGCCAAATCGAGAGGTTCTCAGAGACGAAGAACAAACCCGAAGCCCTTGCAGGTCCGGGAGATGAAGGCAACGTGAAGGAGCGCGCCGCGTGGACCGCCCTCTGCAGGGTCCTGCTGAACCTCGATGAGACGATCACGAAGGAATAAGAGATGAACCAAGACGCACCGATCAACAGGCAAAAACTTTCACAGGCCATCTCCCGGCGCTGGTTCCTCGGAGAGTGTGGCGTCGGGCTGGGCTCCATCGCCTTGAGCCAGCTGATGATGGCGGATCAGACCAATCCCTTGGCGCCCAGGAAGCCCCACTTCACGCCCAAGGCAAATCGGGTCATCTTCCTTTTCATGGCGGGCGCGCCCAGCCACCTGGAGCTCTTCGACAACAAACCGGCACTCGCAAAGTTCAACGGCACCCTGCCCCCTCCCGAACTGCTGGAAGGCTACCGGGCTGCTTTCATCGATCCGAAATCCACCCTGCTGGGACCCAAGTTCAAGTTTGCCAACTATGGCCAGAGCGGCGCCGAGCTCTCGGAGCTTCTTCCTCATCTGTCCGAAGTGGCAGACGAACTGACCATCGTGAAGGGCATGCACACCGATGCCTTCAACCACGCCCCCGGTCAGATCATGATGAACACCGGCTCCCAGATGTTTGGCCGTCCCAGCATGGGCAGCTGGGCCACCTACGGCCTCGGAAGTGAATCCAAAAACCTTCCCGGCTATGTTGTCTTCAGTTCCGGATCCAAGGGCCCCAGCGGAGGCAGCTCCAATTGGGGAAGTGGATTCCTGCCAACCGTCCACCAGGGTGTCATGTTCCGCGGAGGCTCTGAGCCCGTGCTGTATCTCGGCAACCCGGAAGGCGTTGACCGTAGTCTTCAAAAGGATTCCCTCAGCACCATCAACCAGCTGAACCAGCGGCGCCTGGAAACAGTCGGCGATCCTGAAATTGCGACCCGGATCAGTTCCTACGAGATGGCGTTCCGGATGCAGGACCACGCCCCTGAAGTCATGGATCTCTCCAAGGAATCACAGGACACACTCGATCTCTACGGTGCCAAACCCGGCGAAAGCAGCTTTGCCAACAACTGCCTGCTTGCCAGACGACTGGTCGAGCGTGGTGTCCGCTTCGTGCAGCTTTTCCATGAGGCATGGGACCAGCACGGCAACCTGGTCAACGGCTTGAAGAAGAACTGCAGGGACACCGACCAGGCCGCCGCCGCGTTGATCAAGGATCTGAAACAGCGCGGCATGCTGGAAGACACCCTCGTCATCTGGGGTGGTGAATTTGGCAGGACCCCCATGGTCCAGGGAGGCAACGACGGAAGGGACCACCATCCCAATGCCTTCACCATGTGGATGGCTGGGGGCGGAACCAAGCCAGGCGTCTCCTACGGCGAGTCCGATGAACTGGGCTTCAACGTCATCAAGGATGGCGTGCACGTCCACGACCTCCACGCCACCATCCTGCATCTCCTCGGCTTCGATCACACCAAGCTCACCTACCGCTTCCAAGGCCGCGACTTCAGGCTCACCGACGTGCACGGTCACGTGGTGAAACCGCTGGTTGCTTGAGCCTTAGTCGATCCAGAAGACGCGTTCGACGCTCCGGATGTCCTCTTCACCTTTCTGGAGATCCGTATCGAAAACCCGAGCAGGGGTGTTGCCACAGAGATCTTCCAGATATTCACCGGCCAGCAGGCGATAACGCCCCGGTTTCCACGGAGACCTGGGAATCATACTCCACATGCTTTCATCCTTTCCGACCTCCACCCCAAACGGCACCTCCCTCCCATCGGGACCTAGAAGGGATAGATGGCGCTCGAGGAGGGCATGATCCAATGGCTTTCCAGCCTGGATCGACAAGGCATCCTTCCCACCTGAAACCGGAAGCCGGAAAGTCCACTCATCCGGTTGGATCCGCGTATGATCCTCGGGAAGCGTTGTGAAATGCCTCTCAAAATCCCCTCCCATCGGAACGCCAGAAGCGCTACGGAGGCTTCCCGAAATCCTCAGGGTGTAGCGACGCCCAGGATGAAGGACCGGCCCCAGTTGCTCCCGAAGATTCACTCCCTGCTTCACCCGTCCCGGATGAACCCAAAGCGTCAGGCGTGTGGCATCCTTTGACCAGAGTTCCATTCGACGCCATGGCGCATGGACCGGTTTGCCCTTGTCGTCAATCAACTGAATCAGGTCGAAGATTTCCCTACCCTCGCGCATGGGTTGGTCGAAATAGAGGTAGAACTTGAGGAGGTTGGCAGGAAGCTGGTCTGCCCTTGGGTGGATGGCCTTCACCCTCGGGGCGACCGCCATCCGCGCTTCGGGGACTGTATAGGTCCGGGTCTCAGGCTCGACACCCTTCCTGGAAAGCACGGCAACATAGGACTCGCCACGACTCAATGGGACCAAGGGGCTCAGCGTCCTTCGCCCGCCCTCAGAAGCAACCTCGGCGAACATGGCAGGGCCGCGCCCTCCTCCCGGTTCCAATCGATGAAGGGTCAACCGATCGCCCTCCGCTGCAGGGTCGGCCGTTACCGTCACACGGGTGGGATCATCCCCAATGGGATGGAACTGAAGCACCGCTGCCAGCAGCAGCACCAGCTTCATGGCAGGGCCACCAGAACGAGATCCACATCTTCACCGGCTTCCTTGAGCCCGATGGCATGGGTGTCATTCAGCCGATCCATCTGAACGATGCCATGAAAGTCCTCCACCAACTGGATCCTGTCGGTTGCAGGATCATTTCCCTTCAGTCGCCGAACGGCTTCCTTGTTGGTCGCCTCGTTGTTGGCCAGCAGGTCCTTGTCGAAACGGGCCGCCCAGTAGGGACTTGGACCGAATGGACGCCGGCTGTGATGGAACCGAAAGGTGTTGGCAATGACACTGCCCTTGCCTCCCTTGTCGTAGGAAAACATGTCCAGAGGGCGATTTCCCGAACCCAGTTCAATCATGCTGATGCCCTTGATCTTGGCTCCGGGCTGTAGTGCATCCAGAGGATACTTCACGACAGGCGTGCAGCTGAAGGCCCCGACGATGTAGGGCTTTCCATCCTCCTCGTAGGGAATCAGGACGCTCATCGGTGCCTTGGTTTCCCATCGGCCATGGGCCACATGAAAGGTCTCGGCACTGTAGATCTGCCCGACCTGCCCGTGCGAAAGGGCTCCTCGGGTGGCAAAAATTTTGGAGGCAAACTCCTCATTGCAGCGTGCAGCCGCAACCAACCGATCCCCCACCCAGGCAAGGTCCGTGATGGTGTTCACCGGGGTCTTTTCTCCCTGCGGCAAGGGAATCGCAGCGTAGTCCACGGACTTGAGTGAAACCGGGCTGATCTCGCCCTTGGAGTCGATCCTGACCAGAACGTAAGTCTTGTCATCCTGCTTGCGGACCGAGAGATACAACTTTCCGGAATCCGGATTCACCACCATGTCAATGACCTCGATGTCCCCCGCCTTGACCCCAAGGCGTCCGGCCAGCTCCTTGTTCAGATGAGGAATGGTCTTGAAGGACTCCGTCGATCCGTTCGTGTCCTTGGTATCCACCGCCACCACCTGCCTCTTGGCGCCATCGCCAATGAGCAGAACTCCGCCCGGCGCGAAGCTGAGGACGTCAATACGCCCGATTTCAGGAGAGCCCTTGGTGGTCTTCGCAAGGCCCTTGGAATCGGCAACAGCCTGACCCGCCGTCAGAACCGCCACCCCGACAAGGAGAGAAAAAAGCTTCTTCATGGATAAGGGACACTAACGAAATCTCCCCAAAGAAGGATACAAAAGAAAAGTGGCAAGTCGTATACCACTCATGAGTACGCAGGCAAAAGAATCGAGATGGACATGACTGACTGGCGGCGTTCAATCTTCGTTCGCTGCTTCCGCTATGAAGTCAATGGCGCTGGAGAATTCGTCCACGATCTCCCTTCGTTCTTCCAGAATCGAACTGATTCGTGAGTTGATTTCAGCCTTAAGGGCCTTCTTCGCCTTATCTTTTTCATTCGCCTCATTTGAGGAACCATCGCCGTTTGCGTTG
>CAZKNW010000149.1:0-8696 GCA_964554035.1 uncultured Verrucomicrobiota bacterium | reverse complement strand
ATCCACGGCCGATCACGCTCCCGGGATTGAGGACCGCATTGCAGCCGATGTCCGTATGATCACCCAGCAGTGCGCCAAACTTCCGAAGACCGGTGTCGTAGGCATTGCCCTTGTGGATGACCGTGACGCTGCCGGGAACGAGCCGCACATTGGAGATCTTCACACCTGCCCCCAGGTGGGCCCTGTAGCCGAAGATCGCATCGCCTACATAGCTGAAGTGCGGAACCTGGCAGCCGTTGAAAAGCAGGACATTCTTGAACTCACAGGAATTCCCCAGGACACAACCGTCACCCGCGATGACCGATTCCCGCAGATAGGCACCATGACGGATCTGGCAGCCGTTCCCAATGATGGCCGGCCCCTTGATATAGACGCCCGGCTCGATCTCACAGTCTTCCCCGATGAACACCTGATCACCCACAAAGCTTCCCTCGGGAACCTTTGAGTGGATCCCCGGCCTGACGGTGTCGGCGACATAGCCCTTGATCTCGCTGAGAACCTCCCATGCAAACTCCTTTCCGTCGAAAAGCCCGGCATGTCCGGTCTGTTCCAGATCAAACAAATCCTTGGGTGCAAACATGATCAGAAAGCCTTGGAATCGGTGAGCATGGACTTCACCTTCGCCACCTCGGTGGTGGGAGGGAGACAGGCATTGCCGGTGCAGAGAAAGACCTGTGCCTTGCCCTCCTTCGCAGGAAGGGACTTGGCGAATTCCTCCACCGGACCCCGGTTGCCCAGGACCACCTTGTTGGGTTGATAGACGGCGTGTGCCGCGTGAACCAGCTTCTTCACGTCCTCCGATCCCGGATCACCCACGATCGCCACGCGCTTGGGTTCCTCCAGCAGATAATCCAGTGCCAGCAACATGTAGGGCGTCGCCTGCGGCAGTTCCTGCATCTTCCTTGAAAACAATCTCAGCGACTTGTCGGCCATGACCTTGTAGTCCTCGTTCGCCGTGATCGCGGACAGCTTGAGCAGGGCCAGGATGGCCACCGAGTTTCCGGAAGGCTCGGCACCGTCGTAATCCTCCTTCATCTGGAAGAGAAGATCATCGGTCTTCACGCTCTGGAAGAAGCCGCCCTCCTCCTCGTCGTAGAAGCGCTTGATCATGGCTTCAGACAAGTCGATCGCGAACTGCAGGTGCGCGGGATCCAGGGTGGCCTCGTAAAGGTGAATGACCCCTTCCAACAGGTAGGCATAGGCATCCAGCAACTGGGCCGAATCACGTTCACCCTCCCGCCATCGATGATAGAGCGTCTTGCCATTGGCATCCCAGAGTTTGTCCTTCAGGAAGGCGATGTTCTTCTCGGCGGCCACAAGGTAGGCCGGATCCTCAAGCACGGAAAAGGCCCTCGCAACCGCGCCAAGCATCAGGCCGTTCCACGAAGCCAGCACCTTGTCATCCAGTCCGGGGCGCACCCGCTTCCGCTGGACCTCGAACATCTTCCCCTTCGCGGAGGTCAGGAGCTTCGCTTCGGAATCCGTCAGTTCCGGAGAAACAATGCTGAGGACGTTCTGCTTCTTTAGCGGAGCCGGATGGCTGTGATCTTCAAAATTCCCTTCCTCCGTCACACCAAAGTAGCGGATCGCCACCCGGGCCTCATCCTCGCTGAGGATCTCCTCCATCTCCTTCTTCGTCCATGCGTAGAACTTGCCCTCATGTCCCTCACTGTCCGCATCCTCCGCCGAATAGAAGCCACCATCAGGGTGGGTCATGTCACGAAACAGGTAGCGCAGGATGTCACGCACGACGGCGGCATGTTTCTCCTCCCCGCTGATCAGGTAGGCGTCGAGGTAGAGGTGAATCAGCTGGGCGTTGTCATAGAGCATCTTCTCGAAGTGCGGCACCAGCCACTTCTCATCCACGGAGTAGCGGGCGAAGCCGCCACCCAACTGGTCATACATGCCCCCGGCCGCCATCCTGTCGCAGGTGTGCAGCACCATCCTGATGGCCTCCTCATCCTTGTAGCGCTTGCCATAACGGAAGAGGAAGGCAGGCTGGGATGGACGTGGAAATTTCGGAGCCCGACCAAAGCCACCATGGTTGGGTTCATACTCGGCCTTGAAGGCCTGGGCGGCGGTCTCAAGCATCTTGCGGTTGAGGATCGCATCCGAATTCACCTCGTGGTCGGTCATCCTCTGGAGGTTCTCCGTCAGCTCATCCGCCTGGGACTGGATGTCCGACTGGCGGCTGGTCCAAAGCTCCCCGATCCGCTCGAGGATCTGGATGAAGCTGGGGCGCCCATAGGCCGGTTTGGGCGGGAAGTAGGTTCCACCATAGAAAGGCTTGCGGTCCGGTGTGAGAAAGACATTCAGCGGCCACCCTCCCCCCATGCCTGCGGCCTGCATGGCCGTCATGTAGATCTTGTCGATGTCCGGCCTTTCCTCGCGGTCCAGCTTGATGGCGACGAAGTGTTCGTTCATGACCTTGGCGACCTCCTCGCTCTCGAAGGATTCCCGCTCCATCACATGGCACCAGTGACAGGTGGAGTAGCCGATGCTCAGGAGAATGGGCTTGTTCAGCTCCTTGGCCTTCTTGAACGCCTCGTCGCCCCAGGGATACCAGTCCACGGGATTGTGGGCATGCTGGAGCAGGTAGGGTGACTTCTCATGAATGAGCCGGTTGGTGTGCTTGTGGGAGACTTGGTTTTCAGACACAGGAGAAAGATCCTTCCTGTCCTTGTCGGCGGTTTCCCCATCCTGGGAAAATCCGGCGTTCAAGGACATCAGCAGACCCAGAATCAAGGCGGCCCTGACGGGGCCGCGACGGGTCTGGCATCCAAAGGTGTTTGGCATGCGCCAACCATAGCCTTCCCTTGCCACCCGGCAAGCTGCGAACGCCCCGCCCCGCCTCATTCGTGCATTGAGTCGTCCACGGGGCTCCGATAGCGTCCATCGCGGATGAGCAAGGCAAGAGAATACATCGAACGCTGTCGTGGAATCGCGGACGCCGTCGAGGCGCAGGTTGAGGAGATCGAGAAGGCCGCCGACCTGTTCAGCTCGACCATCCTGAAAGGGAGGATGGTTCATGTCTTCGGCTCCGGTCATAGCCGTATGATGGCTGAGGAAATGTGGCCCAGATACGGATCCTTTCCCGGTTTCAACCCCATCGTGGAACTCTCATTGACCTTTCACAACCTTGTGGTGGGTGCCAACGGACAACGCCAGGCGATGTTTCTCGAAAATGTGCCGGGACTTGCCTCAAGGATACTCAGAAACTTCGACCTTTCCCCCGACGACAGCGCCCTCGTTATCTCCTCGAGCGGATGCAACGTGGTCCCCATCGAGATGGCCGAAGGACTCCGCGCGGCGGGCATCCGCGTGGTCGCCATCGTCAGCCGGGAACATTCCAATGCCAGCGCCAGCAAGAGGTCCGATGGCAAAAGGCTTCAGGATTTCGCCGACATCGTCCTGGATACCGGAGCCCCTGCCGGGGATGCCATGATCCTGGTGGAAGGACTGGAAGGCCCCGTTGCGCCCGGGTCCTCTGTCGGCGGATGCATGCTGATCAACGCCATCAAGGCCGAGACGGCAGCCAGGCTCACCGCCGCCGGGCAACCTCCCAAGGTGCTTGCAGCCGGCTGCACCGTCGGGCCTGAACGGTCCACCGAACTCTTCGAGGCGGCCTACGACGAACACGCCCACCGGATGTCCCGTCTCTACGCCAATCTTGGAAAGGCCACGAAAGGGGAGGTTTCCCCGTGATCTCCGCGGCGTTGAAGGACAAGGCCTTCCTTTCCGAGGTCCAGAACCAGATCCCTCCCCACGACCACTTTCGCCTCTGGTGGCTCGGACAGAGCGGCTTCCTCATCCAATGGGAGACCGAGCACCTGCTCCTCGATCCCTACCTCTCAGATTCCCTGACCAAGAAATACCACGGGACAGACAAGCCGCACGTCCGCATGAGTGAACGGGTGGTGGATCCGGCCAGGCTTGATTTCATCGACATCGCCACCTCCAGCCACAACCACACCGATCACCTCGACGCGGAAACCTTGTGCCCCCTGATGGAGGTCAACCCGAACATGAACGTCCTGGTTCCGAGGGCAAACCGTCTCTTCGCCGCCCAAAGGCTCAAGGTCGATGACGGCAGACTGGCGGTCATCGATGCCGGTGAATCGCTTCGACTTGGAAGCTTCTCTCTCCATGCGGTTCCTGCGGCCCATGAGGAGTTGGAGAAGGATGAAAACGGCTGGCACCGTTTCATCGGCCTGGTGGTGAAGGTGGGCCCATGGACGATCTACCACAGCGGGGACACGATGCTCTACGAGGGCATGGAGGAGTTGCTCCGCGGATTCGAGATCGACCTTGCCCTCCTTCCCATCAACGGACGAAAGCCGGAACGGAGGGTGGCGGGAAACCTTTGGGGTGACGAGGCCGCGAAACTTGCCGATGGCATCGGGGCATCACACGTCATTCCCTGTCACTACGACATGTTCGAGTTCAACACGGAAACCACCGAACTCTTTGAGAAAACCTGCCGGGAGCTTCAACAACACTTTACGATTCTCAAGGGCGGCGAGACCTGGGTCTCAACGGTCCTCCTCGAAGGGCGGTAACCCCGAGATCGCCTTCATCCAGCTTTCCGCCTCCTCCGTGTCCGAGGCAAAAGGGTCCTTCATCAGGAGGTGCTGATAGCCCTTCAGGTCCACCAGTTCCCAATCCACCAGGTAGGGCCGGTTCAGGGTGCTGATCGCCTTGAGCAATCTCCCCCGCAATGCGGCACGGCTGTCTTTCGGAGGATTAAGAAGGGAGGTGTCGATGTCGTCCTCGATCTTCAGCCAGTCCGGGGTGGCGGCCATGGCCAGCCCCAGTGAACGATCGGCATCCGCATGATGGTATTCAAGGTCCTGAGCCTTCACCCATGGATCCGACCATTCCAGTCCCTCCTCCTCCACAAATTCGGACAACAGGTATTTCTTGGTGATCCAGTCCACCCTGCCAACGAGGGCCGCGTGATCACCGGCAAGACCCTCCATCGTCTCCTTCCAAAGGGCCAGGATGGAATCCGTCTCCTCATCCCTCCCTGCAAACTCCTCGACACAGGCCTGCCGATAACCATCAAGAAGCTCAAGGACATCGCCTTCCTCACCTCCAGCCAGCAGACAGCGCCATGGTCCCGTGGTGTTGTAAGAAAGTGACCTCAGGGTGGCCACCGCATCCAACAGGAAGACCTTGGGCAGCTTGTGGATCTCCAAGAGGTCCAGCACAAGGGCCGTCGTTCCCATCTTGAGGGCAAGGGCCGAGGGCAGCACATTGGCGTCGCCGTGTAGGAGATGAAGTCTTCGGTAGCGCGATCGGTCGGCCAGGGGTTCATCCCGGGTGTTGATGATGGCCCGGTTGAACTGGACCCACTCGAAAAAGTCATTGTGGATGAAGTCCGCTCGCTGGCTGATCTGGAAGTCGATGGCAGGTTCGCCTTTCTCCAGTCTCCCCATCTCGACCTCGGGCGCAGCTCCCACCCGGCCTGCACCGCAATAGAGCACCCGGAGAGTCAGGAAGGCGAGGAGTGACAGTACATTCTCCTCATTCAGGGGTGCCGATCGACGGACAAGATAGTTCTCATGACATCCGAAGGTGGCACCGGTGAAGTGATCGATGCTGTTGCGTACGAAGCCACTCTCCCGCTGGAGCCCCAGTTCCTTCAATGCCAGCGTCACCATGACGTCTCCGACCCTGTCATGAAGCACAAGGTCACGAAGGTGCCGACATTCGGGCGTGCAATACTCCATGTGGCCCATGTCCACGTAGGCCCTGCCTCCATTGAATAGAAACCCGCCATTCCCAACCGGCTCGTCCCAGTCCCGCTGATGAACATCCGGCAAACCGAAGCGGCATTGCTCAAAGATCCAGTTTCTGACCCGTGAAACGACCGTCCCTGTCCCGGCATGTTCACCGGAAAGACACCCATACTCGGTCTCCAGTCCGGCCACCCGGTTCATAACGGCAAATCGTCCCCGGACAGCGTCCTGTAGCGCGCCATGCGCTCCGTCTCCCTCTCAAGAAGGGCGACTTCCACCCCACGCTCACCGACCAGCTTCCGCCAACCCGCATCACGTTCCTCCTCCGGTGGCACATCGCCCGGAAATGCAGGGAATTCACAGAGCAGCCAGATGCACTCGAGCGCGCGGCGGATTGCATCCTCGCGGGTTGTCTTCTTCCGGACCTGATCCTTCAGCCAATGGACCGCCCGGCTTTCGCCATCGGAATCCAAGGTCGCCACAGCCACAGCTCCCTGAACCGGCTGGAAAACACCATCGAAATGCAACCTGTAGAAGATGTCGTCCGATCGCTTGTCACTCACTTCGGCCAGAAGCCACTCCGTGAGTAGCGGCGGTTGAAAAACCTGCTCGAATGCGGTCTTCATCATGGGGCCCATCCCGTAGCTGACCAACCGCCTGAGGGCGACATCCTCGGGATCACGTGTGAAGGATTCCACATGGGCGGCATCGATGGCAGACTGTCTAACCTTCTCGATGTCCGCCGGATGTCCCAGTCCCGCCATGGCCTGACGGTCAAAGACCTCGTAGATCTTCGATTTGCCCGGACCTATGGCCACCAGCATGACGCCTTCATCGAGGCTAAGGCCAACGACGGCCAAGCCACCGCGAAGCTGGTCCCGGACGTAGTCGCGCCGGTTCTCGATGGCCTCCATCCAACGGTAGGGTTCCTCAGTCATCGCTTCCCTCCCTTGAACGCGTTTGACTGCTCGTCCTCACCGATCCGGACAATTCCATCAACTGCAAGGACACGGATGTCAGCAAACAGGCCACGTTGCGGATCCACGCCTCCCGTGGCCGAATCAAGCGATGAGGCCGTGGCCAGGAGTTCCAAAGCCAGGGCCACAGCCGCCTTGCGGTCAAGTTCGGCAGGCTTGGGGCATCCAAAGCGCAACTGATGGGTCAAGACGCTCTTGACCGTCGAGGATCCACTGCCCGAGGCGGCAAATTCCAAATGCTGAAACTGCGCCCCCAGTGGATCGTAAAAGTAGATCTTGGCCGCCTCATCGGGTCGCGTCGGGTCCAGTCCGGCAAAGATGGGTGCCACGATCCCAACCCCCTGGAGCGTCATGGAAAGATTGTCCCTGAGGAGCTTGGCCAAGGCCCGGACCTTGGCGGCCAGACTCAGGGGCTGCAACTGGCTCCGGCGGTAATACTCAAAGGAAGTCTGGAGCACCCGCGCCATCTCAAAGGCCATGGCGGGAACACCCGCAATCGCCAGAACGGCGGTCGAGTCGATCTCGATGATCTTCTCCACCGAGTCCGTCACAATGATGTTTCCGGCTGTCGCCCTCCTGTCCCCTGCCACCAGAACACCATCAGCAAAACGGAAGGCGAAGACCGTCGTTGCCTCGGTCTGGCTGGGGAGTTCACGGGGAAGGTTCAGCGAGGCCATCTGCCTCGACTCCAGCAGGGACAGGAAATCCCCTGCAATACGGCTGGGGGTGCTCATTGTCCGGTCCGCTGGCGATAACGCCGGGCCTGGTCGGGATCGACCTTCCTCATTCTCTTCAGGAGGTCCTTGGTATTGGGTTTCTCCACCTTGGGCGAACCGGGACCACCCTCGTCTCCTCCTCCGGGGGAACCAGGATTTGAGCGATGCTTCTGACTCTGATCTGGCATAACCCAAACATGACATTCCATGGCCAAAGAGCAAACCGCAAAATGGCCCCAGGGAAGGAACACCAAGTTCTGGACATCGGCCCCGACAGCAGGACAATCGAGCGGTCCTGAGCAAGATCCAGAAAAGTTCCTTCAAGCCCGCATGGTGGCTCCCAGGTGGACACCTCCAGACCCTTTGGCCACCCCTCTTTCGATCGACGGTTCCACTCCGGCTTTCCAGGGAGACCTTTGAACTGCCCGACGGCGATTTCGTCGAGGTGGACTGGCCCGAGAACGTCAATGACTCCAGCCCGATCGTCCTTCTGCTGCACGGCCTGCAGGGAAGCATCCGGTCGGGTTACATCAGGGGGCTCTTCCACGCCTGCGAGAAGGAGGGCCTGACACCGGCGGTCATGCACTTCAGGGGCTGCGGGGGGAAACCCAACCGGAAGCCACGCGCCTACCACAGCGGAGACACCGGTGACTTCGCGGAATTCATCACGGCTCTTCAACGCCGCTTTCCGCGAAGGCCCATCTGTGCCCTTGGAGTCTCACTGGGTGGCAACGCCCTCCTGAAGTGGCTTGGGGAGACAGGGAATGAGAACCCTCTCACCTGTGCGGTGGCGATCAGTGTTCCCTTCGACCTCGATGCGGCTGGCGTAAAGCTGGAGAGCGGGCTTTCCAGGATCTATCAGTACTACCTGATCCGGAGCCTGAAGAAGGCGGCTCAAAGAAAAATGGAGGCCGGATTCGCGATTGAAGGACTGACTCCTGAAAAGCTGTCGGGACTGAAGACCTTTCGCCACTTCGATGACCACGTCACCGCCCCGCTCCACCAGTTCGAGAACGCGGACGACTACTACAGGAAATGCAGCAGCTGGCGTTTCCTGAAGAGGATCGGACGGCCGACACTGATCCTCCATGCGGCGGATGACCCCTTTCTACCTGCATCGGCCATTCCCTCCGAGGAATCGCTTTCAGAATGGATCCGGATGGAGATCAGCGACAGCGGCGGGCACGGGGGATTTGTCGAGGGATCCACCCCGTTCTCGGCCCGTTTCTCGTCCTCGTAAGGCATCACGTGATTGATGAAAA